>JAPLJS010000072.1 GCA_026388545.1 Deltaproteobacteria bacterium | reverse complement strand
TTGCCAACGGTTTGGCTGATATCCTTTGCTTTCACACCTGTAACCTCCTCGTAACATAATGACGTATTGGGGACATCCACTGATTATTAATCGCTCATAGCACAGATAGAGCAACAGGAACAAAAAATAATACAGCCGCTGCAATAACGATAACGGAACACACGTCTATCCATTTTTCATACTTCAGCAGATATTCATCCCAGTTACTGTTTTCAATGAAATGCCTAAATTTCTTCAAAAGTTTTCCTTTTGATCTGAATCCCCGAAATTCCAATTTTGCGATAATAATATCATTTGCTCTGAGTGTCTTGATTCCCATAACCGAACCTCCTCAAATCAATCTAAACACAACATATTGTGGCTATCTACTACCATAATACAATATATAGTGCAAGAAATATTTAAGGAAGAAAGACTGACGAACCCGTAAAAAGTCGTCATTCCGGCGAAAGCCGGAATCCAGAGTTATGTAACTACTGGAAAGAACTGGATTCCGGATCAAGTCCGGAATGACAAAGTAGGGATTTTCGGACTTTTTACGAAGGCGTCAAGACTCGATTTCAAAAAAAGCCTGTACAGACTCTCTGGAGAACCGTCGGGCTATTAACATCATTTTTTAGCAGGAGGTCTTTGTTTAATATCGGGTTTAAGTCAATGACATTGACTTAAGCACTTTGACCCCCCTCTTTTCTAAAGAGGGGTTTGGGGAGATTTTACGGAATGCAATTAAAATCCCCCTGAATCCCCCTTTACAAAGGGGGACTTGAAAGAGATAATATTCTTAAGTCAACGACATTGGGGTTTCAGTATTAATCGTCTGTAAAATTTAAGCCTTCTTTGAATGGAGTTTTTTCAGAAGCCATGCCATGTTCTCGCCGAGTGTTTTCATTGTCTGAACGCCTTCTTCATCTTTCAACACATCACCGGGGTCTCTGCCGATTCCGATACTCCAGTAGCTTGCACCGGGCATGACCATTTGCATATAATGCAGAAAAAGATTCATGGAATTGAACGCGGGAATGGCCCCTGCACGTCTGACTGCGACGACCGAAGCTCCCACTTTTCGTTTGTACATATAATCGTTGGCGCGTGCAACTAAACCGCATCGCTCAATAAAAGCCTTCATTCCTGCCGAAACATCTGAGAAGTAGGTGGGTGATCCCAGAAGGACACCGTCTGCCTCATCCATCTTTGTCAGCAGGTCATTGAGGATGTCTTTTTTAACTGCGCAACGACGGTCCTTATTCTTGAAGCACTTGTAACAGGCCCTGCAACCGGCCATTGAATGCCCTGCCAGCTGAATCAGCTCCGTCTGTATGCGCTCCTTCTTCAACTCATCCAGCACAAGGTTAAGCAGAATCGCTGTATTGCCGTCTTTTCTCGCGCTTCCATTTATTGCCACAACCTTCATGATCACTCTCCTTTTGTCAACGTGTTCTTGTATGAACGATTTAATCGCATTATACTACGAAGTCAAGGACATACCTTTACCCACAACCCCTCCTTAATGACGCTTATCTTTGTCAAACCAAAAATCATTATTGCTGACAGGGTCATGGAAACGTATGCTTTCACCATGTACAATGACGGGAGCATATCGAATTTCATCACTTTCATGAATCAGTCTATCGACAGTCATTATAGCACCGATAAAAAAACCATGTTTCTTTATCGCTTGGAGAGCGTATGTTGAACATGTCGGCTTCAGCGGGCAGCGATCTCCATCCACGACGGATATATACTCTTGAAATATCGTAATCCCTTTCATCAAAAGAAAGGCCATGGGTGATGATATATCGTTATTGTTTTGATTTACGTTTTCTTCACCCTTTTGATTAGTATAATCCCACGGAATGAATTCTCTTTCGTCGCCGCAATAACAAAGGCCTATAAAACAGAGCAAAAATAGCGGTATCAGAATTACAATAACGGATACTTCTCTTTTCAGCATAGGCAACTACCTTGAAAATGCTTTTGCATTAGGGCACATTTCATTAGTTAACGACTTATATTTATTGCCGATAATGAATGAATACGGGAATTACTGTCTCTGTGGCTTTTTTACAGGTTTTTAGCGATAAACTTGACTATCTGCTTAAAGACCCCTTCGAGAATGTCCCTCGCAATAAAATAATCAGGCATCTGTTGATAGAAATAATCAGTGATGGCCTTTCCAGCAGCGTCGATATCCCCGTCATGCCTGCGGTATACATCCTCCATGATGCCTTTCCATTTGCGGCCTTCTTCGAAGGTCAGATCAATGAACCGGCCCGCCTCATCCCCGGTGATATAGCCGTAATGGTCCCCACAGAGGAAGGAAACCGGCAAAGGTCTTAATTTCTCAAGGCTTTCAAGATATTGTGTGATATTTGTATTCATGGAGGGGAAACAGAAGTTCTGGTAGGGGATACCTGCGGCATCGGAGGCGAACATGGTTCTCATGTTGGGTTCGTAGGCGGTAATTGAACAGTTTGAGTGGCCGGGGGTATCTAAAATCAACAGACGAACATCACCCAGGTCTATTGTATCCCCTTCGGCCAAAGTGACGCCGGAGATGTCATCGCGCCATTCGATATTATAAGCATTCAGAGCATTCTCGACCCCCATCTGTTTTGCGCTTAACCGGCTGAAGCTGTTGATAATCTCTATGGCCTTGGGCATGGCGAGAATCTTCCAGGCCGGCGCCGAGGCATATATTTCTATATCGGGAAAGGTCCGCTTGAAGTATGGGACGATTCCTACATGATCGAAATGCGAATGGAGAATCAGCAGCTTCCCGATCTTTTCCGCATCGATCCCGAACGTCTTCATCTGCTGAAGTACGTCGTGGATTATGTAACTGAACCCCCCGTTGATCATGATCGCGCCGTCTCTTCCCTCGAGGATATAAACACCCGCCTCCTCACGGCCTAAGTACCAGAGATTGTCCGTTATCTTTCCCGCCTTTCGAAATCGCATACATTCTCCCTCCTATTGCTGAACTTGCCTCCCGGGACAGGCTTTGTTAAAAAAACCAGGATTCGCTTGCCTTGAAACTTATGTTTTTTGTTTTGCCATACTTTTTAACTCACTGACGGACTTTTTGTGAAGTCTTCATTCCTTGGATTCATCGGCCTTTTCTAACCGCGCAAGTCTTTCTTTAATTGCCTCGATTTCTTTTCGTGTCGGGATGTTCATACGGTTCAGGAAACCGGTCACAAATTGTTCCATCTTCTTTTCCAAGTCATTTTTTGCCTGTTTTGATTTTTCTACAAATTCATCAACGGCCTCGCGCGCTTCCTTCTCTGTCATCTCTCCTTTTTTTACGAGTTCATTCATAATTTCCTGAATTTTTTCCGTCGTCATAATGGCCAACCCTGCACCGGCCAATGTCATCTTCCTGACAAAATCAAACATCGCTATCCCTCCTCTGTTTTTGGTGATATTTGATGATTGCAAAAAATAAAACTCTCATTCCCCCTTACCCTCCCCGATAGGACAGAGGGTAACTTTAAAAACTATTACGAATTCACTATAGTTAAATGTAGATTTTTTTTAAGAAAATGTCAATCTATTGGTTTCGCTCTGTTTTTCGATATGATATTTGCACTCCATGATCACGTATGATAAGCATCGGTCTCAATTAATCTGTGATAATCACCATGAGAGGTATCTATGAAAGCTGCTGAACTGATCAGGAAAGCAAAATCAGAAGGGAGAACTGCCCTGACAGAGGCGGAATCGAAAGCGCTGCTCAAAAATTACGGCGTGCCTGTGGTTGATGAAGTCGTCGCTTCCAGTTTGGAAGAGGCCGTAGTACAGGCCGAGGCTGCAGGTTTTCCCGTGGTTCTGAAAGGTCTCGGCGCCCGGCTGACACACAAGACGGAACGCGGGCTTGTTAAGCTGAATTTGAAAAGCGCTGATGATGTCCGAAAAGCTGCCGATGAAATTACCGGGGCGGCAGGTGATGACCTTGAAGGATTTCTTGTATACCATATGGTTGAGGGCAGACGAGAATTCATGGCCGGGCTGTTTCATGATGCCCAATTCGGGCCGGTTATCATGTTCGGTTTGGGCGGTATCTTTGCCGAGGCGCTGGGAGATGTGGTGTTTCGAATCGCACCCCTCGATGAAACACATGCACACGATATGATAAATAAAATTCGGGCATTTGACTTGCTGGGACCGTTTCGCGGTGAGCAGTCAGTCAATCGTGAACTGATTGTACGCACCCTTGTTGGTTTATCCCGTCTGGGTATTGAGCATCCGGAAGTAAGAGAGGTTGATGTCAATCCCCTGCTTGTCGGCCCGGATGGCCAGGTGACTGCTGTGGATGCGCTGGTCATTATTGGCGATATGTCTTTGAAAAAGTCCGCCCGGCTGCCAATTGACATCAAGGCACTGCGGAACCTCTTCTGTCCCCGGTCAATTGCACTTGTCGGTGCATCTTCCACCTTCGGCAAATGGGGGTACACACTGTTCACCAACATTGTTGCCGGGAATTTCAAAGGGGAAATCTATCTGGTCAATCAGAAGGGTGGTGAGATCGCAGGGAGGCCTGTATTCAAATCTGTGGCAGATATTCCCGCTCCTATAGACCTTGCCGTGGTAATAGTCCCCGCAGCAAAGGTCATCGACCTGATTCCTCAATTCAAGGCAAAGAATATTAAAAGTATGCTCTTAGTTACATCAGGTTTCAGTGAGACAGGGAAAAAAGGGCTGCGTTTAGAGGAGCGGCTGGTGGAAGAGGCGCATAAGGCCGGAATTACTATTCTTGGACCCAATACAATGGGGATATGTAACCCTCATGAAAATTTATTCTGCACATATCAGAACGTGCGGCCAAAGCCCGGTTCGACAACGCTGGTTGCCCAATCGGGGAATCTGGGAACACAGCTTTTAGCATTTGCCGAGGGTGAGGGAATCGGTATACGTGCATTCATAGGGTCGGGAAATGAGGGGATGATCACAATTGAAGACTACATGGAAATTCTCGAATTTGATGACCTGACGAAAACGGTCGTTTTATACATAGAGAGTGTAAAAGACGGCAGGCGTTTTTTTGACTCAACCAGAAGGGTCGCCCGTAAAAAACCGGTTATTTTGCTTAAGGGAGGTCGTACCCGCGAAGGAGACCGCGCTGCCGCCAGCCATACAGGTGCAATGGCTTCCAATATCAAAGTCTTCAAAGCCGCATGCCGCCAGGCAGGAGTTGTACTTGGTGAAACATCCATAGACCTTCTTGATCTCTCTGCTGCATTTTCATCACTGCCTTTGCCGAAGGGCAGGCGGATTGCCATCATGACCTTAGGTGGAGGCTGGGGGGTCATTACAGCAGACCTGTGCGTCGAATATGGGCTGGAGGTGCCTGAACTTTCAACGAATATAATATCGCGAATTGATCAAGTTCTTCCACCGTACTGGAGCCGCTCCAATCCCGTCGACCTGGTTGCAGAGATGGATCTCTCTGTTCCGATGATTCTGGTGGAGGAGTTAGTGAAGTGGGACGGGTGTGATGCGGTAATTCACCTGGGCATTCTTGGCAGGCAGATCTTTATAAAACGAATGATTGAATCCTCTCTCATGGTTGATCAGACGTGTGACCGTCAGTTTTTTGAAAAAATCCCGCGTCGGATGGTCGAGTTTGAACTCAGTTATAATGAACACGTGGTTCGTTTGATGGAAAAGTATAACAAACCGGTATTGGGGGTCTGCCTCCTTTCCGATGAGAGCACCCGTACCATTACGGATATCGAGGGGAGTCTCTATAAAGGGGTTGCCTTCCTCACACCGGAGCGCGCTGTAAGGGCGCTTGCCGGAATGTATTCATACAAACGCTGGCTGGATATTGAGGGGATTTCATCATAGATGTAAAAGACGAATTTCTGTCCTTCGTTCATCTGACCGATTGTAGATACGTAGTGAGGTTTACCTCACTGTTAGTGATCTTGAGCTTTCGGCGGATATGTTCCCGGTGGCGGTTGATGGTAGCCATGGAAACACCCCTGAGCTGAGCTATTTCTTTGGTGCGCAGTCCATTGCGGATCATATTACAGATTGTGATCTCTGTCGGGCTCAAGGAGTGGTATTCATGAGACAACTGGTTGATGAAAGGAGATGTGATTTCCTCTATGCTGGTAATCAGCATCTCTATATATTTCCTCTGAGCTCTCGGCAGTTCCAGGGCTAATGCATGTAAAACAGGCATTATGATTTTCTCAATATTAGCCTGGATGTCTTTGTAAATACCTATCTTCTCTTCTTCGATTCTCGCCAGAATGGCACGCAGTGCTGCGTTTGTCTCTTGCAGCGCCGTTCGCTCCACGTTAAGCTGTCTGTTAATCTCCTGAAGTTCACGCTCAGAAGAAATACGCGTAGCAATGGCGCCGATTCGTTCGGCCACGGCGTCCAGCAAAATGCGTTCCTCTTTGAGAAAAGGCCCTTCATCGGACGCCGGCTGTTCTTCGCAGTAAAATATTTCAACTTCACCCACTGGCTCGTTGTACATAAGGATCTGTGACGACTGCCGCCACCGAGTAACTTTGAAATCCCTGCTTTTGTATGTTTTTCCCTCGAACACTATTCTCGAACACGTACTTTCCGGGTATTGCCAGGAAAGAGGAAGAAAATTAACAAGACTTTTCAGCAGATCATCAATGGAATCGTGATAGCGTTCAGCCAATTGTGATATTCCATAGAGGCAATTCAGTTCCTTGATGCGTTCACGGAGAGCAACTCCGACTTTTGTGGGGTCTGTTTCATTAGTCAGGGGAATTCGCCAGAAGAAGGACAACTCTTCCAGAGGATTGTGTTTCTCCGGAGAAGCAGTCCCCGGTATAGCAGAGTGAGTTTTAGCCATCGCAATATCTGTGCTTATACCAATAATGAATGGGCAGTCTATATGCACTTAAATAGTATCATTTATGCATATATTATATGGGTAATTTGAGTGCATTATTACCGCATTTACATATTTTTCCATATCATTTAAAAAAACGCATGTCAATGAAAAACTCTGAAATGGAGGATACATAGATGTACTCATTCACACTTGACTCAATTTTAAAAGGGCGCCGGAGTCAGCCGCACCAGCTTGTTGAAGTGCTCCATGATGTGCAGGACTACTACGGCTACATTCCCAAAGAGGCCATGAGAACCGTTTCAAAAGAGCTAGGGGTACCCCTCATAGATGTGTATCGCGTTGCCAGTTTCTACAAGGCTTTTACCTTGAAGCCGCGCGGGAAAAACGTGTTCACAATATGCATGGGTACGGCGTGTCACGTCCGTGGCGCCAAGCAGCTCCTCGATCAGGTTTCAGGCCAACTTAATGTGAAGCCGGGTAATACGACAGCTGACGGTCTTTTCACGGTTGAACGTGTCAACTGTCTTGGGGCCTGTGCCCTCGGACCTATTGTTGTGCAAAATGGAACGTATCGCCACCACATAACCCCCGGCAAACTTCGCACATTAATCGATTCAGCCCGCAGAACGAAAAGGGGGGAAATTGAACATGCGTAAGATTAATCACACAAAAGACCTTGAAGCCCTGCGCAAGCAGCTTCAGAAAAAGCGGGAGGATATCCGTTCAACCATTATCATGTGCGGCGGAACTGGTTGCGAGGCATCACAGGCAACGTCTGTAATTGATGCGGTCAGGAGCGAATTGAAAAAGCAGAAATTGGTAAAAAATGTTCAAGTACGCACCACAGGGTGCCATGGGTTCTGCGAACAGGGGCCACTCATGGTTATCGAGCCGGCAAACACATTTTATTGTCACCTGACACCGAAGGATGCCGGTGAAATTGTAACAAAAACAATCCGCAACGGCGAAATTATCGAGCGGCTGCTTTACACGGACCCGGTCTCCGGCAAGAAAATCCGTACGGAGGCGGAGATCCCTTTCTACCGGGCTCAGGATAGACAGTTGCTGTCATATAACAAGCTGGTCGATCCCTGCTCCATTGAGGACTATATAGCAATTGGAGGGTACACGGCTTTGGGAAAAACCCTCTCCCGAATGGCGCCAAGAACAGTCATCAAGGAAATCTCGGATTCCGGTTTGAGGGGGCGTGGAGGTGGAGGCTTCCCGACCGGCCGCAAATGGGTTGAGTGCCAGGCTGCGCCCGGCGACGAGAAATACGTCATCTGCAATGCAGACGAGGGCGATCCGGGAGCATACATGGATCGCAGCGTCCTCGAGGGTAATCCGCACCTCGTTATTGAAGGTATGCTGATTGGAGCATGGGCCATTGGCGCACGTCAGGGCTATATATACGTACGTAAGGAATATCCCCTTGCTGTGCAACATGCAAGATTTGCCGTACAGCAAGCGCGGCTGTACGGGCTTCTGGGAGAGCACATCCTGGGATCGGGCTTTTCCTTTGACGTGGAAATCGCCAGAGGCGGCGGGGCGTTCGTCTGCGGCGAGTCCACGGCTCTCATGGCCTCACTGGAAGGCAAAGTCGGTGAACCTCGGCCCAAGGACGTTCACACCGTTCAGGAGGGTCTGTGGAACAAGCCGACTGTCCTGAACAACGTGGAAACATGGGCCAATGTGCCATCAATTATTCTCAATGGTGCAAAATGGTTTGCTTCCAAGGGAACTAAAGGCAGCAAGGGAACCAAAATTCTCGCTCTCACGGGTCACGTCAAGAACACGGGTCTTGTCGAGGTAGCGATGGGAACATCTTTGCATACCATTGTGTTTGATATCGGAGGGGGGGGAGACAATAAAGACAAACCCGTAAAAGCCGTGCAAACCGGAGGGCCGTCCGGGGGATGTCTGCCTGTAGAAAAATTCGATCTTCCTGTAGACTTTGACGCTCTGTATGAGGCGGGTTCAATGGTTGGTTCCGGCGGTATGGTTGTAATGGACACGGCTACGTGCATGGTGGATGTGGCTAAGTACTTCCTGGCATTCCTTCAGGACGAGTCATGCGGCAAGTGTGTATCCTGCCGCCTGGGGATCGACCGTATGCTGGAGATCATTACCGATATCACCGAAGGACGCGGCCGTCCCGAGCAGATTGAACTCCTCAAGGATTTGGCAGAAACAGTGAGCGAAACATCTCTCTGCGGATTGGGTAAGACGGCAGCAAATCCGGTCCTTTCAACATTGCGATATTTTTCCGGGGAATACATTGCACACATAAAGGAAAAACACTGTCCCGCCGGCGTGTGTAGCGCGTTGATTACATACGCAATCGATCCGAAAAAGTGCACTGGCTGCGGCGTATGTATAAAAGCATGTCCTCACGGAGCCATTGAAGGAAAGAAAAAGCAGGCGCACATCATCAACTTTCAGGAATGCCGTAAATGCGGCATCTGTGCGAGCGACTGCAAATTTGAAGCAATAAATGCCAATTGATGAGGTGAGATATGCAACAATATGTTACATTAAAAATTGATGGTGCCAATATACGGGCTTCAAAGGGAACCAGTGTGCTTGATGCCGCTATCGAATACGGTATCTGTATTCCACATCTGTGTCATGTTCCATGCTTACATGACATCGCCGCCTGCAGACTCTGCATTGTAGAACATGTAGTAAACGGCGCTTCAAAGATTACGACTTCATGTACTTTACTTGTGCAAGAAGGCATGGAAATTCTCAGTAATACGGATAAGATTAAAAGGCTGAGACGCAACATCGCAGAACTTCTGGTCTCCCAGGCGCCCAACTCGCGTGCTATCCAGGACATAGCCGTACGCTGCGGCGTGAAGGAAGTCCGCTATCCCTTCAGAAATAGCAATTGCGTTCTGTGCGGGAGATGTGTGCGCGTCTGTACGGAAATCTGGAGGGCAAAAGCCCTTGGATTTGTGGGACGCGGCAATGAGCGCCATATTGACTATCCCCTTGGAGACCGTACGGAATCCTGCAAGCACTGCAACTCATGCATCTTGCTCTGCCCGATGTCCGTAACGCCATGTGACGGGCCGATGAAACACGGCGAGGAACGCCTCTGCGGCAAGTGCGAATCGAAACTTTCCATGGCGGAAACGGTGCCGGATTCCTGTGTGTGGTGTGAACTGGGCAAAAGCTTCCAGTGCGCGCGTTATTCCCAAGAGAAGTTCTGACAATTGAGATCCTTCTCACTCTTCTTTGCAAAAGGTGGATTTTGCAGCGTGTTCGCGTGAAAAAAGTGAGCGGAGCGGGTTTTGTGATGTTCCTTTACGGCATTCGTGAGAATAGATTCTTCTCCTTCCAAACGTTATGCATATCGGACCCATGAAGCCCGTTCCCATAGGACAACAACGAACACCGCAAATGGATGTCTTTTGATATCCTTTTGCTCCAGAGCAAAGAAACGTGCCTTATCGCCTATATCTATCGAACGCTTTTTCAGGATTTCTTCCGATCTTCCACTCTGATTTCCATCACGACGCGCCCCCATCCTCCACACTCTACGCCGACGTCAAAGCAGGCAGCCCGCTTGAATCTCATCTGGTTTGGATCAACACCGGCATAAAGAAACTCAGTTGCCGTGAAAATCTGGGACGTAATCGCACTCAATGCATAGACACATATCCTTTTCGGACAGAGTGCGGTTAAAAGATTCCCCGCACTGTCAAAATGGAACGTATCACCAACCTTGTGCTGACTGTTACATCCATGCGAAGCTACTACTTCCGCAATGATTGTCTTGTTCACCAGCCCAGGCACCTTGGATAAGATGTCCTCATTTCGAGGATCTTCCCGAAATATTTTCATTTCCTCATCGTTATATCCCAACCGGTTTTGCATTATCTGCCACTTCATGGTTTCCCACATTGTATTGTCCATACTCATAAGGCGCCTCCATAGTTCAATTTGTGAAGTTATATTGTTATCTCTTCTCCCAGGATTCAATGCCACCCTCTACTACCCTGAAGATCGGGTGAGCTTCCGGTTTCAGAACGGCACAAATTTTCTGATATTGCGCCGGATCCCGCAACTTCAATTTCGTTTTTAAATGATTCAACTCATATTCAAGTTGACCCTCTGTTACCGGGATTTTTGAACACCGTTGCCCTGGACCAAGCTTATCCGAATCAAACCGGTATCCACGCTTGACAGCTTCTTTGTATACGTACCGGAGATAACATTCTATTGCGGCCAGCGGCTGCAAATGGACTTTAAACCTATCCAATTGAGGATGATTCTTATAGCCTATTGTCTGCTCTTGCAGAACTTTCCGGGCAAGCAAACCTTCCCGCCAAAGCGAGAGAAGGCCCTTAGCGTCAAGATAACCGGGATGTAAACTCCACAACCGCACTGACCATACCCCCATTATTCCCGAATATGTTTACGCGTTCTTCCCGGTTATACGAGCAATAACCACCTTGATTATCGCCGTTTTTGTTACGACGTCATCAGGAAAGGCATATTCCTTGTCGGAATATTGAGGCATCGGAATTTTCAAAGCCTTCAGTTTAGCTTCTTGGACCCGCAACTTTGTAACACTTTGAAAGAGTTGTCTGTTCATGATATGTCAATCAGAAAGTTAATATACGAATTTTTTGATTTATATTGATCCGCGAATGTTAAAATACTATTTTTTTAGAAAATTACAAGTATTTTCATAATATACGTCGTCATTGCTGCGTCCTTGCTCTATACTGGCGGGTAAAGTGATGATCATTTTCATTTCATTCATATTACGGACAGGCGGGACGCCTGTCCTCCCGTTGTTCTTTACCAGCAAGGCAAATGTTCACCATTGGGTAGATTGGGAATCCCGCCCGACACTATTTATAACAGAAAAAGACCCTTGCTATACAAAACGGAGACGTGTATTTATCGGGTTCGCTTTTGTTTGAATAGCCGAACAAATCCCCCAGCCCCCTTTACTAAAGTGGGGATAGCGGAGGTTGTTGTTATAGTTATGACAACACGTTTGAATAAACGAAATACAGGAGAATTTGTTCATTATGGAGAAGGATAAGATTGCTGTTGTATTTCCGGGTCAGGGGGCTCAGCGGCCCGGTATGGGGAAGGACTTCTATGAGAACGTTCCCGTCAGCCGTGAGGTGTACGAAGAGGCTTCGCAGGCGGCAGGATGGGACATTGCCGCTATGTGTTTCGGGGAGGATGAACGCCTCAACCTGACAGAGTTTACCCAGCCATGCATTCTTACTACTGAAGTTGCCATGCTCCGCAGTTTGCAAATGCTTTTCGGATTTTCGCCGGCTCTCTTCGGCGGTCACAGCCTCGGCGAATTTACGGCCCTGGTTGCTGCCGGCGCCCTTCCGTTATCCGAGGCTGTTCGAATTGTCCAGATTCGTGGCAGATTGATGCAGGAGGCCGTTCCGGTCGGTGTCGGGGCTATGGCTGCTGTTATTTCCGACAATGTGGATATGGAAATGGTTCACATAGCATTGAAGGATCTTCCCATTGACGTTGCGAATATAAATTCAGCCAATCAGGTGGTCATCAGCGGTGACGCCATGGCGATGTCCGTTGCAGAGTCACGGCTGCAGGAGGCGCTGGCAAAAGATAAACCTTTTCGATTTATACCGCTTAATGTGAGCGCACCGTTCCATAGTCGTTTTATGAGTACAATTGTCGAACCGTTCGGAGATACGCTGCGGGTGGTCGGTAAGGGAATAGATCACGAAAGGTCAATAACGGTGACCTCAAATTATCGGGGAGGATTTCATTCAGGCCTGTATGATGACCTTATTTACAATCTCGTGTCTCAGTTGAATAACTCCGTCCTGTGGGTGGATAATATGAAGAGTCTTGCTTCACAGACGGATACCATCTATGAGGTCGGCCCCGGTCGGCCTCTGCGTGATTTCTTTAAGTCAATGAATATTAGCTGTACATCGATTACTACTTTTTCGACGGCTGAAAGAACATTCGCAAAGAGCGGTTGGTAGCTTTGAGAAAATACTTCTTCATCATTATTGTTGCTTTGTTTCATGCATCAGGCGCACTTTCTCTTGTTTCCGAGGAGTCTCTTTTGTCGATCGGTCAAGCTTCTTGGGGAAACGCGTCTTCCCTTTATGCGGAGCCGAACCTTGCACCCATCGACACGACAGGAGCGACCATTCACGGTTTCCGTATAATAAATACCTATCCCCACGATCCCGAAGCCTTCACACAGGGACTTGTATTCCATAAGGGATACCTCTATGAAGGTACGGGGCGCCATGGACACTCGACCCTGCGCAAAGTTGAACTGAAGACGGGCGGGATTTTAAAGAGTCATCGTCTGCCGATAGAATACTTCGGTGAAGGAATCACCATATGGCAGAACAAGCTGATACAACTAACATGGCAATCGCATACCGGTTTTATTTATGACCTTCAATCGTTCCGCCTCCTGAGAACGTTTTCCTACCCGACGGAAGGCTGGGGAATCACCTGCGACGGCAACAACCTCATCATGAGTGATGGTACCGCTATCCTGCGCTTCCTTGATCCCCGGAAATTTACCATGGTGAAGCAGATCGAGGTCAAGGATCGCGGCAGACCCATACCTTACCTCAACGAGCTCGAATATATAAAAGGTGAAATCTTCGCCAATATCTGGGATACGGGATACATCGCCAGAATTTCACCGCAGACAGGGCGGGTGTTAGGATGGATCGATCTTCGGGGATTATATCGATTGGTCGATAATGGCAAAAGGGTCGATGTTCTCAACGGCATCGCGTATGACACAAAAAATAACCGTTTATTCGTAACAGGAAAGTTCTGGCCAAAATTATTTGAGATCCGTTTAGAAGCTCAGAAATAGATGGCATTTTTATAACAAAGGAGATCTCCATCCCTTCTCCGCATCATCTTTGTTCTGATCCTCCTTCATGTGCTGCTCAATCTGTTTCCGTGTGCTCTCAAATGCCTCCTCATCAATATCCTCCGGGACCACTATGGGATCATCCCAGCGCACAGTGATTGTACTGAAAGGTTTTGGTATCAGAGTGCGATCCCAGCTATTCAGCACCCATGCCCGGTCGACTGAAATATAGACCGGGAAAATCGGGACTCCGGATGATCGGGCCATTACAATCAAACCGGGCTTTATGACACCCCTGGGTCCGCTTGGGCCATCCAGAACATGGGCAGCTAAAGGGTGTTGGGCCAAGTCTGTGATCATACTACTCAGGGCTCCCTTTCCGCCACGAGAACTTGATCCCCGGACGGGTCGAAAGTTGAGACGGTTTGCCACCCTGGCAATTATTTCCCCGTCACGGCTCTGGCTGATCATAACGGAAGGCTTGTAACCGCCAAACCTTCCGGCATAGCTCAAGATCAGCATGATACGCTGATGCCAGATCGCGACTATCGCCTTTTTGCCGCCTTTGAGGTGATTAAAAATAATATCCTCATTAATGGTCCTGATTCTTACCAGAGAAAAGTATAAACGAATGAGATAATGAGCACATGGGATGAGGCCATATTTCAAAGCGAATCGTGACAGGTGTTTGATCATATGGTTCGTTTCAACCGCTTTTTACATAAATAGGATTCGAAAATATCCAGGGCAGGTATTTGCCAAAGACTTTTAGATAGGCTTCGACTCTGTAAACTCCCTGCTGGCGGATGTGGCACGTCAGGTTATGGGTAGTTTCTTCAATGAAAAGCATCCCGTCTTTGATGATGCGGACCTTCGCGGTCACGGGTAGCATGGTGGCAAGGCAAGCTTCTCCATCAAGCATAAAGTCATCACCCATAGTCGCGTTCCGTTTGTTATCTGTTAAAACAAAGGAGAAACCCTTGGCTTCCTGGTAATATTCTCCCGCTATATATACCCTTCCCTGTTTAAGGGCAGATAGTAATAATTCAATATCCCTTTTTTTATCTTTGGCAAAAGGTGTTTCCGTTATCACATGAGTTCTCAAAAATTTAAATGCCTTCGCGAAGGGAAAAACGGAAAAATTGAAACCCAACGCCTTTACTATGGAGTTATGATTGTCAAGTTCACCGATACCAACCACTTTAGAGCTCTGGTTCAATCGATCCCATCGCTGTAAGGTTTCTTCTTTTGGTCCTCTGAGGAAAAAGGCAGGGAAGAAATAACTGAAGAGGGCCCCGATGTATCCATTCAGGGTACTTTGCCAATCCGACATAAAGTCCCATATCCCAATCCCTGTGTAACCGGTTGCTGTCCAGTCTAACCAGGGGAAATGTTTCACGTGAAACATATTCGTTCCTTCATGGTCTGGGTGGGCGATGAAGCCGATCCCTCCCTGTGCCCGAACATGATCGATGTATATCTGGGGGTTAATATCCTGTTCGTCCTCCGGAAAAATCACGGGCGTATTGGTCTCGAAGGCAATGTAGTGGTTGAATCGGGGGGCAATTTCCTGTCCGACGATAAGCAGTGTATCGCCGTTCCAGCCCTCAAAGCCTTCTTCCCTCGCCCGCAGGTTGGAGTGATCGGTAAGCATGACAAAATCGAGGGAGTTTCTCCTTGCCGCTTCCAAAATATCCGGCATAGAAGTCCGACCGTCGAATGAGTAGGCTGAGTGGATGTGAATGACGCCCGTATAATCGTATAGGTAAGACATGGGAACCTGATTGATGACCGGCACAGCGTATCCCTATAACATAGAGTTTAGGGATGTTGCTTTAATAGTCTCTAGAAGACGCTGCTGCCGGTTTCGTAAACGATCCTTTCGATCTCGTCCTGAAGTTCTTTGGGAAGCCCTTCCATCTTGACGTTCAGGAATCCTCTCACGATCAGAGCTGTCGCCTCGTCTTCACTTAAGCCACGCGACATGAGATATTCTATTTCGTCCTGAGATATCTTGCCGACAGCGGCTTCATGGGACATTTCCACTCCGGCGACCCACCCGTCAAGCTCCGGGATCGCACGAATGCGGCCTTCTTCGGATAGGATAAGCCCGTTGCATTCGAGGTGGGCTTTCACATCCGCTACCTGCCCTATGAGGAGTCCTCTGGCTATAATGTTACCTCCCCTGGTAATAGCCCTCGATATAATTTCCGCCTTTGTCCCCGGCGCTTCGAGAGAGACACGCCCCCCTATATCCAGATCTGATCCCTTCGGGGCAACGAGGATTGTGTTGATTCTTGCAACCGCATTTCTCCCCTTTAATCTGACCGAGGGGTACATCTGCACGGATTTAGCCATTTTCATGCACACATAATTTGACATGAACGTCGCCCCCTCTTCTACCCAGACGGAGGTTCTCGGTCTTACAACAATCTCTTCACCCCAGGTATGGAGCATCGTAAATGTAACCGTTGCACCCTTTTTAATGTAGAATTCCGATACACCGACATGTAAACCCTTTTTTAGATGGGGCGCTGTTGTACATCCTGTGATGATATGAAGTTCCGAATCTTCCTCAGCGATAACCATGTTGTGTACGTTCTGGGCAATGCCCTCGCTACTGATGTAGAGGCAGGCCTGTACTGGGTACTCTGCCTTTATTCCCGCCCTGGCCCGAATGAAATAGCCGTCATGAAATGCGACTGCCGCCTGGGCGGTGTACTTGTCTGCATCAATATCAACGGCTTTCCACCAGTAGTCCGTTAGTCCGTAATATTTCTTCAGGGCATCATTCATGGAAAGCAGCTCAACTCCATCCTGGCGGATAGAGCATTGAACGGGAGAGTGATCCTTCATCACAAAGCTTCCCGTCCTTTCCCCATGTGATGTGAGGAACCCGACCCCCTCGATATGCTTTTTCTCTCCTTCGGAAAAGTTGGATAAGTCGGGATCATATTCATGAGAAACGGCCTCACTCCTGAAGCAGTCAAGATCAATATCAGGCCCATAGAGTGATTTCTTTTTCAGGGCAGTTCTCGCTTTTTCGTCTATCTTTGACATCTGGCGCACTCCTCGTAACCGCGGCTTTCAATGGTCTCAAACATCTCTCTGGGATTGCCCTCGCATGTAATCCTGCCGTTGAGCATGAGGTGGCCCTTGTCCGCCTCAAGGTAATTCAGGATAAGTCCCGTGTGGGTGATAACGAGGCCCGACTTAAAGCGCTGTCTCCTGAGATTTTTCTGAAGCAGCTTTTTAATGACCCTTCCGATGATTTTGATATTTTCCAGATCAACTCCCGATTCCGGTTCGTCCAGGAGGATCAGTTCCGGGTTCTGGACGATAAGCTGAAGGAGTTCGGATTTTTTTATTTCACCGCCGGAAAAACCGAGGTTGATATCCCGCTCCATGAATTCTGTAAAGTTCAGGCTGCCTGCGACCTGTTCAATGGTTTCTTCACTGTTATTGTTGAATGTCCTGATAAGATCATGCACCTTGAGCCCTCGTACGGTCGGGGGCCGCTGAAATGACATCCCTATACCCAGTTTTGCCCTTTCATTAATGGGAAGATGGGTAATATCCACACCTTTAAATGTTATCTTTCCACCCGTGATGCGGCACCCGGAAAATCCCATAATAGCCATCAACAGGGTTGTCTTTCCCGATCCGTTTTTTCCGAAAAGGACGTGGGTTTCTCCTTGGCCGATTGCCAGATTAACGTCCCTAAGTACTTCTTTTTCGGCAATTTCGACTGACAAATTCTCAATTGCGAGTAACATTCAAAAACCTCTCCGTATATGTGGTATCTCTTCGGATAATATCATGTCTCTGCAAAATCCTTCTTGTATATGCATCAACAACGAATATGGGCTTGTTTCCCGCGTAAAGCAATATACTGTCGGCAGTCTCCTCTCCAATACCCTTGACCGTAAGCAACTTTCCTCTCAGGCGCCAAAGGTCTTCCGCAAACATGCTGTCCAGGTTGCCATTATACACCTCATAGAGAAACCGTATAAATGACTTTAATCTCTGGGTCTTAATGTTGTAATATCCCGATGGTCGAATAAGATCAGCAAGTGTTTGGTCATCTGTTTTGAAAATCCCCTCGGGGTAAAGGATGCCTTTCGTTTTCAGTTTTGATATGGCACTTTCAACATTTCTCCATGCCGTATTCTGGGTGAGTATTGCTCCGACAATCACCTCAAAAGGGGAATCACCAGGCCACCAGTGGAGGTCACCGAAATGAGCATTCAGTGTTTCATATATCGCAAGCAGATAATGGCCCCTATACATACAGAACCATTCATTACTTGCGCAGACTTACAAAAAACGTTGCCTTGCCCCGCTTGATTAAGAGAAGAACGCTGTTTTTTGCACTTTTCTTCGATGTTTCCCTCAGGTATTCTTTCATGGATGAAATTTTCACGTTATTAACCTGCAGGATGATGTCCTGGGGCTGAATACCATTCTCATCGGCAGTGCTTCCGTCTTTAACATCAACAACAATTACACCTCTTCTGCTTGCAATTCCAAGATATCGGGCAATCTCAGGAGTGATATCCTGTATGACCATCCCAAAGTTTTGTGCAGTCTCTTCTGCCGATGCCACTTCCGGCTGGTCCCTTCTTTCTGTTACAACAATGCGAAAAGTCTTTTCCTGACCATCCCGCAGGGCTTTGATCTCAACCTTGTCCCCGACATGAAAAGAGGCGATCGTAAGCAACAACTCGTGGGTATCTTTTATTTTTTTGCCATTCACCTCGGTTATGAGATCCCCTGTCCTCAGACCGGCCTTGTCGGCTGGATCTCCCTTGAATACTTCGGATACCAATGCACCACCACTCTCTTTAAGTTTAAAACTCTTGGCTATATCGTCGGTGACATCCTGGACAGAAACGCCAAGCCAGGCACGGGTAACTTTCCCTTTTGATTTGAGGTCAGGCAGTACGGTTTTGGCCATATTAATCGGTATAGCAAACCCGATGCCCTGTCCCTGGGCTATAATTACCGCATTAATGCCTATCACTTTACCTTCCATATTAAAAAGAGGCCCCCCGCTATTCCCGGGATTGATGGAGGCGTCCGTTTGAATGAAATTATCATAGGGTCCAGCGCCTATCACCCTGCCCTTAGCGCTGATAATGCCCGCGGTTACCGTCTGTTCAAGGCCGAAGGGGTTTCCGATGGCAAGAACCCAGTCGCCGACACGCAATTTCTCGGAATCGCCTATTTCAGCAACAGGTAGACTTTCGCCCGGTTTAATTTTTATAAGAGCGAGGTCCGTTTTTGCATCCCTGCCAATGACCTTGGCTTCATACTCCTTTCCCGTTGAAAGTTTAACCAGTATCTTGTCGGCCTGCTCAACAACGTGATTGTTCGTGAAAATATAGCCGTCATGACTAATGATAAAACCGGAACCGAGACTCCTCTGTTTGAATTCTCTCTTGGGTATGTCGCCAAAAAATCTATCAAAGAAATCATCTCCCCAAAAGTATCGGTCAAAAGGCGATCTGGATTGTCCTCCACGGCCGGAGCGGATTGTTTTCGTTGTACTGATATTTACAACGGACGGTTTCAATTTCTCAGCCAGATCAGCAAACGATCCCGGTGAACGAGGATTATCCGCTGATGAAACCGCCGATACTGTCTGAACATCAGGTCCAACAGGAATAAAAGATGACCTCAATACCTCCACAAGAGAAACGATAAAAGACGCTATCAGAAAAGCCAGCAGAAACATGATAAAGGTTTTTCTGTTTTTACTTTCCATTTTTTTATTTATTAACCTCCTCTGCGTTCAAACACTTTAGGTGAGAACCTCAATTTAGTGAGGAATTAGCATATATATTTTCAAAATACCATTATTTTTCATTTACGGACACTCCATTGAAACTGATCGTCCGCAGGACCGAACTCAGTGAGTACTCTTCCTGTTTGAGTACATCATTTTTCTCTGTAACCTCAATGCTTGTAATATAAACACCTCCAATTTTGCCGTGATAATCTGCGGGAAAAGATTCCCGTCGCTTTCAATGGCCAGAAAGGGAAGCTCTGTGCCCATCTCTCTTGACAGGATGGCTTCCGACAGACGATTGGGCATACAACCGAAGGGGCCGATGGCTATAACTCCGCAATACTGGTAGAAAATCTCGGTTATTGCCGCCCCTACGGTCAATACAGCCTCACCGGTCAGTTCCGGATTGATCAAGTGCTGGATATTACTGATAAGATGATCGACATTCTCCAGCCGATATTGGAACAAATCTGACTGTACCATGATTTTCTTGTATGTTTTCTCATATCTTCTCATCCAGGTCGCTCTCAGAAAAAGGGAAACCCGTTTTTGGAAATTAGGCATATCCGCCGATAAACCCTTTTCGAAGCACCAGTCTGTGTAATAAATCCATTCCATCACACTGGAAACCTTGGTTGCAAATCCCTGCTGGGCCAGTTTCTCAACGAGGAATTGTCTTGAAATATCATCATGCCGGACAAATATCTCACCCGTAAGGAGAATAGTAGGAGTTTCATTCACATGCCTTTTTACAGGTATCTTCTGAAAGTTCTTTGCTACAGTCTTGAGGGTCTTTTGAAGGTCTCTAAAATTGGGCGAATGTTCAAAGACCTCAATGATTCTTTTCGATTCCTTATTATAAATCTCCAGGGCCAGATCTTTGTCCACAGCGTTTGTCAGAAGAATTGAATAAATATCCTGCATGATATCAGCTATAACCAGGCACGACCATAGTTTCAAGGTGAATTCGTTGCCGCCTAACTCGGTGTAACTATTTTCGGCTTGAGGGGAAAATACGGCGACGTCTTCTATCTCGTTTCGGGCAATAAGTTGACTGATAAAGGGAGAGTATTGGCCGAACCGGCAGGGACCGGATGCTGTCGGCATGAAGTAGACTAAAAGTTCGTCCGAATCACCCCTTTGTTTCAAATATTTCAGGAGACTGCCAACGGTAAGCAACAGCGGCAGGCATTCCTTACAGGTTGTGTTGCCCCTTCCGAGTTTGAGAACTTGATCATCTGCGGGTGGAAGTACCGATGCGCGGATACCTATCGATCTGAATACGGCAGAGGTTGCATCGTTCAGGAAACGCCCCATGGACGGAATAATGAGATGCGTCCGGGGGTGATGGAATGGGTAACCTCTCCCCTTTGAATCGATGAACTCCTGTTTCCTATAATCAAAATGCGCCGCTTTTGGTGAAGAATAATGTGTAACACGTCTATGTTGTTCCCGTTTTCCCAATTCTCGGTAATTTTTTATGATATCCATGAATGCCTCGATTCTCGTTTCCAGTCCCGCATCGGCCACGTGAGAATCCAATTCAAGGATTAAAAAAGGCTTTTTCCCCATAATAGTGCGGAAGTACCCTACAAGGAATGAATCAGGACCACAGGAGAAATTGGTAATATAGCAGCCAAAGAGTTGCGGGTGTTTTTCTATAAACGTTGCTCCTTTGAGAATCGACTGCCCTGTTGACCAGTACATATTATCATTGACCGGCTCTTTTTCTAACGGAAGAAAATCAAAGGGAATTACGGGCACGCCTCTGGATGCGAATTTATGAGGAATTCCCATATTCGCCTCTGGTACAAAGGCATTGTATGATCTTCCCAAGATAACCACAGCGGTACGATCAGGATCCTCTTCGAGCTCACGTAGAAAACGCAAACCCGCCTCTTTCATTTCTTTATGAATGCCTGTTTGAACTTTGACCGCTTCAGAGAATGCCTTGCGAGCCGCATTCTTCCGGCAGCCAAGCTTTCTTGCTGTGGATATAAAAGCATCTTCTGCCGCCTCATATCCTCCGGAAAAATCAATAACAGGCATTATGATTTTACCTTCTTCCTTCAGTTTTCCAAATATCTCCATATCCTTAAAGGCGCTTGACAGATAATAGGGTTCTCCTTGTGAGAGGGGGCAGGTTATGCCTTTTCTATCTCCGTTTTCCGCGTAATCGCCTTTTAACTGAGGCAGAAAAAGATAATCCGGTTTCTTCTTTAAGAGATTCTGAAGGTAGCCATGCGAAATTTCCGCGGGATAGCAGAAGGGCGCTCTCTGACGGTCAACACCTTCCTGTTCTGAAAGGTCTGAAATGAGGACGCGAAGACCAATCCGGGAAAAAAAGTGGTAATACAGCGGATAATACGTATTTACCAAAAAAGATTTATTAATCCCGATTGTTTTCGAAATTTCTTTAACTCCCAGTTCCTCCGGCTGAGGAATATACTTATTAAAGGTGAGATTATCGTGCATTTTGACAAGGTTCAGGTTTTCTGTATCAACGTGAATATTAAAGCGTTGATTATACCATCTGTTGCAAGCTCCGCCGAACGGATAAATTGTCCCTTCTATGACAATCCGCGCCACTTCACATTTACGGTCACACTTCTCTTTGCCCCCATTACAGATAAATGGTTCTCCGTATGCGATGGTCCTATCTCTTAATGTTTTAAGAGAAAAATCTTTTTCCCGGAGGAGATTTAGCTGTAACATGCCTTTTATTTCGAGTGCGACCCCAAAGGCACCCATCAGTCCCGATTCCGGCGGGACGACAATTCGCTTCCCTGTAAGGGCTGCCATTGCCACCGGCACCGCCTTGTTATAGCAGACGCCACCCTGCATAAATATGTTGTCGCCTACAGGTCTGTTTCCCTTGACCCGATTATCATAGTTCATGCATATAGAATATACGAGACCGGCTACAATATCTTCTCTCGTCATGCCTTCATGAGAGGCATTCTTAATATCACTGCTTATAAAAGCCGCACACTGGTCATTGAAATTTGGAGGATTCTGTCCCTGAATTGCTATACTGCCGATGTCCTCCATCTCAATCCCCATCGTCTCTTTTGCGGCTTCCTCCAGAAAAGATCCCGTACCTGCACTACAGGCGTCATTCATGGCATAGTCCGATGGTACGCCATTTTTAATATAGGTATATTTGGCGTCCTGGCCGCCAATCTCGAAGATCGTGTCTACAGTCTGATCAAAAAACAATGCCCCGGTAGCATGGGCGATAATTTCATTTATAATACCGCCTGTCATGGCATGCAACGCTGCTATCTGCCTGCCGGAGCCTGTTACACCCAATCCAACTATTTTTATTTCTTCTCCGAGTTCGCCCAACTGAGCATAAAGATCAGCGTAACATTCTCTTGACGCTTGAACAGGATTACCTTTTGTCCGCAGGTATACAGACGCTAAGACTTTATCGTCTTGCAGCCTGAGGATTACCGCCTTTGTTGTTGTTGACCCCACGTCGAGTCCGATCACACAACGGTCATTTTCCTGCGCGACCCCCCTCTCGGCCGTTTTGAAATCGACCATGCCGAGTGCGCTGTTCAACGGCGGCAGGATGGAAAAAGAATTCCCGCCTTTTTTGAAGAGCCTTTTCTTTTCCGGCAACTTAACCGTTTCGTGATCGAGCGCCCATAATGCAGATCCCAGGGCTTCGAAATAAGGGGCTTCTTCCGGAACAATCAAATTTTTTATCTCTTTTTGAAGATAGCTGACCATAACCGGATTTTGTGCGGTTCCCCCGATAATCATAATGTCATTCCTGGGAATTTGCTTGATAATTTCGATGATTTTACCGGCCATCATCTTGCAAAGCCCTGCGACAATTTTTCCTTTGTGAACCCCCTTATTTGTCGCATGAGTGCAATCACTTTTACAAAATACACTGCATCGACCCGAGACCTTATAAGGTCTTTCTTCGTCAGCATGATGAATTGCTTCGCTAACGGATATCCCTATTCGGTTGAGCTGCTGAACAAAAAATTCTCCCGTTCCCGATGCACATTTATTCCCGGTCTGAACCGAGCAAATTCTTCCATCTTTTCCCATGACATAAACCATGAAGGTTTCCCCTCCGGCACTAATGACAGCATCAAGGTTCTGCCCATTGCCGTTTAAATGAAAAAGCGCAGATTCGACCGCTTCCGGCTCTGAAATAGAGGAAAGATTTACGGCATGCCTGAATTTTCTTCCCGTTACAGCTATTCTGTCATAGCCGTCAACACCTAAATTTATTAGGGTTTCCAGGAGGGCTTCTCGCGGATTGCCATGGTGGGGCCTGACATTTATGGATGTCTTATGAATTTGACCGTCTTTATCTCTCGTAATACCGACTGCTGATAATGTTGACGCACCTATACAAATACCAAGACTTTTCAACTTCTTACCCTCAACTAGTTGTAGCGGTTAGCGTAACATTCATTCAACATCATCTCGACCGAAGGGAGATATCTTTTAATATTCTCTATTCATTACGTACGTCGCTGTGCCCCACAATACGCTCGGTGCTTCAGTTCACCGAAATGACTGCAGTGCAAGCGTATTAATGAAAGGATGCCCTTAGTCATACCATATCCTTATTTTGACTGTTAATATATACGCCGTTGTCTGTTTGTCAATAATGAGACGGTACTTTTACAGACCTGTTAATCACCTAAAACCAGCGGTTTTTGAACCCCTCTTCTTCCTAAATAAATAATGTTCTCTCTCTGCTCTTCTCTTTTGACAGGGTTCTTTAATTGACCAATTTTTTCTATGTCTATGGTAACACTATCACCGTCCTGAAGGAATACAGGGGGTTGTCGGGTAAAGCCGACACCCTCCGGTGTACCGGTCAAAATCACCGTACCAGGCAGCAATGTCATCGATCTTGAAAGGTCGCTGACAATTGAAGGGATATCGAAAATCATGTCGGAGGTATTAGAATCCTGGACGGTTCTACCATTTAATATCGTGCGGATACGGAGATTCTGGGGGTCAGGTATTTCCTCCCGCGTAACCAAATAGGGTCCCATAGGACAGAACGTATCAAAGCTCTTTCCCCTGGCCCATTGCTTTTTTTGTTTTTCAATCTGCCAGTCGCGGGCACTGACGTCATTGGCGCACGTGTAGCCTAAAATACAGTCCATTGCTTCGGAGGGAGGAACATTTTTGACCTTCCTGCCAATAATGATAGCGAGCTCTGCCTCATAATCGACATTTTCCGGCCCTGCTGTGGGAAGGAGAATAGGCGACATGTGCCCAATTACGCTTGTCGTTGCTTTAATAAAAACTACCGGTATTTCGGGATACGACACGTTTGTTTCGTCGGCATGTTTCCTGTAGTTGAGCCCAAGTGCCAGGATATTGCATGGAGAAACAGGTGGCAGGACAGAATGAATTGTTGCTGACTTCGACGTTACTTTAAACTTTCCAAAAATGTCTCCCCGAATGATCCTGGCTTGATCCTGGAGTTCCGGTTCATACAGTCCGCACAGGACTTGATTTTCCTTAGAAAGGAATCGAATAAGTTTCATAGTTTTTCTCCTGAAGCATATGTTTTTTCACCTCTTTTTCGAATTGCGACACAGTCTCTGCGCGGGAACGACAAATTGATCATTCTCCTGATTCGTGGTACCCCACGGTGCATGCGGGCTTAGTACCATATCTTTCCAAATAGGAATATATACAATATTTGCACTTCCACTTACAGTATGTTATCATTTATTGTTATTATAGTGAGAGTCTTGCAAAACTCAAACATTATCTTTGCCGACCCCGACGGAGATAATGTTCGTATTGCCCATTTTATGGGCGGATGAGAAGGGTTTGTAACGATTCATAGGATATTAATAACGGACACAATCTCCCGGAGTTAATCTGTCATATGAGTGGAAGCGTCCATTGTCAGGCAAGAAAGACATCCCTATGATTGATATTATTGAACGCATTGGCAAAACCAGCATGAATGCGACCGGATCATTCCGTGATACCCTTTCTTTTGCCTTCACGATCATTTTGAGGATGTTTAGTAAAAATTCATATAGCAGTGCTACACGGATGGTTCTCATTAACCAGATATATTTTACTTCTGTGCAGATTTTACCTTTATTTATTGGGATTTCAATAATACTTGGCTCTCTCCTTATTAGTATTGTTTTTCAAATCATAAAGACCCTGGGGCTTGCCGAATATTTGGGCCGAATTCTGATGGGTTTAGTCGTTACGGAGTTGTCGCCCTTCGTTACGGTGCTTTTAATTGCCCTTCGTTCCAGTTCTGCCATAAATGCCGAAATTGCCGTAATGAAAGTTAATAAAGAATTGAACACATTAGATAAATTCAATATTGACGTGATCGACTACCTTTTTTTACCGAGGGTCATAAATGGTGTTATATCTGTTGTTTTACTCAGTGCTCTTTTTTCCATCCTGACTTTGACGAGCGGCCTGATATTTTCAAAGCTCATGTTTGGAATGAGTTTGGATACCTATTCAAATGTTTTATTAAATTCGGCTAATTTTTATGATATAGTAATATCTCTCGTAAAATGTTGCGCCTTTGGCTTTTTTATTACATTAATCCCGATACGGTTCGGCTTGCACGCAACAAATGATCTGACCAGTATTCCTATAGCGGTTCTGAATGGTATGGTTGATGTCTTTATAGCTATTGTTCTTATTGAGGTGCTGTCATTAATTCTAAGCTTTATTTAAGTCTATTTGAAGACGAAGTCATATTGGATAAAGAGCTGAAAAACTTCGCTGCGAAAAACAAACAAAACCTGGGGCTGGTTTCTCTCGATGTCCCGCTTATCTCAAACCTGAATGTGTGGGTTAATATTGCACTGATCAAGCAGTATCACCAGAACTTACCCGATGACAAAGCAGAACTCCTGGTTCTTCAATATCTGCGAGGATACGGTCTGGAACATATTGCCAACAAGCGAACCTCCGCTCTAACCAATAAAGAGCGATTCTTTGCGATGCTTCTAAGGGCTGCAATGGTTATGGATTCCATTATTGTTATTGATAGACCTTTCAAGATCATACCGGATGTTCCGGATGACCGATTTATATATAATGCATTGAATATCATTTATGATTCATTTAAAGAATGCCACATATTTGATTATACATGGTTTAAAGACAGGTACAGGATGATCGATGTCGAAAAAGGTTGAAGTCAAAGTCGGATTATTTGTGGTAATCACATCGGTATTGATCATTGCGTCTGTACTATACCTGGCTTACAGCAAAGGTTTCTTTACAAGAGAATACATATATACACTCTCGTCAAAATCCGGTGAGGATCTGACCGAGGGGATGCCTGTCCTCTTTTCCGGTTATAAAATTGGAAGGGTAGAAACGTTAGAACTCAACGATCAGGGGATACTCCTTATAAAAATAAGGATACCGGAACAGCATTCAAAATGGATCAGGTCTAACAGCACTTTCAGCCTTTATAAACCCCTCATAGGTTCTTCCAGACTTATTATTGCCACGGAGAATTTGAACAGCCCGGCATTGTCGCCAAAGACTATCCCTGAGATTGTGATGGTCAATGACATCAATGAGACGATAAAAAAAGTCCAGCCTACCCTTGCAAAGGTGGATAAGGTAGTTACTAATATTGAAAGAATTACCGCAAATCTTGCTGATCCCCAGGGTAATGTTAACAAGATTTTGAGCCACTCGGAGAAACTTACAGGAAACCTGGCGAAAAAAGATACGATTATTGAGATGGCGACCGGAACCCCGGAAAGCGCTAAATCTGTCAATGAGTCCCTCAAAAAGATTAGAGATCTTCTTGCAAAAACTGATGATCAGGTTTACGGCAATGATGGCGCCCTTCCATTAGTCAGAAAAATTCTCAAGGATATTATTTTAAAGCTGGAAAAAATCAATACGGCCCTCGATAACGTAGTAAAAATCAGTGCGGATGCGTCCGATTCAACAAAGGATTTAAAATTATTGAGAACAGAGATCGATACTACAGTCAATTCAATCGGCAAGCTTGTCAATGATATTGATAAAATATTACCATCTAAAAAAGAACCGGAAATAAAACTCCCATGAAAAACATTGTTTATTTATTAACTTTCAGTATTTTATTGCTGGGCTGCGGTTCAAAACAAGTACCCGACTGGACAAAAGCTTCTTTTAATCAATTGGAAAATTACAAGAAAAATTATTTGAGTGGCAAAGAACAGAGTGCTGAGTTATATTTTAATAAAGCTATCGATGAGATCAAGAAGAGTGGGGACCTGGAAATTCTCGCAAGGGTCTACCTGACAAAATATGCTGCTCACGTCGCCGTCCTCGAGGATTTTGATGATGGAGAATACCTTAGGATCGATGCCATTCAACCGGTTTTGCAAAACAGGAATTTTTACAGTTTTTTGAAAGGTTCCTTTGATACGGTGGATGAAAAACTGCTCCCGCAGCAATATGATGGTTTCATGAGGGCATGCCGAAAGGGGAAAATTGAGGACATTTCAAATGAAATTTCAAGGATGGAAGACCCCCTGTCAAAACTGATTGCCATTGGTCTTCTTGTTCAAAAAAATACATATGATGAAGGAATTTTGAAAATTGCCATTGATACCGCTTCACACAATGGGTGGAAAAAGGCTCTTTTAGTCTATCTGGATAAACTCCAATCTTTTTACGAAATGAAAAAGGAAACCCAAAAGGCGGCCAATATAAAACAGAAAATCCAGCTCATAAAAAAATAGCCGCCTTATTAAAAAATGCAATCCCCTCCGGATGTTTTGAGGGTTGCGTTTTCACCTTAGCGGCAGCAGGAAGCAATGCAATACAAACCATTAGGATACCGAGATGCAGGAGGAGAACAATGGTAGAGGAGACGAAGAAAAAGGAACGGAAAGAAGAAAAATCGTTAGAAAAAATGACGGTCAAGGAACTCAGGGCAATAGCCATGGAAATGCCAAGATCATTTGCAGTTCATGACATGAAGAAGGATGAACTCATAGCTTTTATCAAAGAAGTAAGGGGCGTTAGGGATCAAGAACCCGTTAGGGCTGAGAAAAAGATTGTAAAGAAGATAAAATTGACTAAAAGTGAGATGAAAGGAAAGATTAAAAAGTTAAAGGAAGAAAAAAAAGAAGCCCAGGCAACAAATAAAAAGAAAAAAAGTGATTTTCTCCGTCGTCGTATAAGTCACTTAAAAAAACAAACCCGAAGATTCGCTACTGCCTGAAATAAATTGAATGTTTTTTGAATGAAATAATCATGCTCCTGAAAGATATTTATCCATCAAAAAATGGGCGTTTTACCCCCTATAGAATATCCGGCACACATGGATTCACGTTCATTGAATTACTTGTGGTTATTATTGTACTGGGTATTATAGCGTCCATTGCTGTTGGAACTTTCCAGTTTTATACAAAAAAAGCTTATAATATTACAATCATGCATGATTTAAATTCCTTCGTCAAAGCCCAGTATAATTACAACATTGATTATCAGAGGTATCTCGGCGCTACCGGTGATTTTATTGAAGCTGGCAATCCCCCTACCGGCACGTTAAGTATACCGGAATTCAAATTTAAACCATCGGAAGGAGTTAGAATCGAAATTATTTCCGGTGATGGTGCAAACCCGAATGACCCCGGCTCCCCGTTCAAAGCCCAAGCCAGTCATAAAAAATCAAAGGCAAAATGTATTTATGATTTTTCAACGAGTCAAACGATTGTGAAGGATGAATAAAAGATGGCACAGAAATATAAAAGGAAATGGACAAACTATATTGTTGATTGGGACCTTCAGTTCAGAATTATCAGTCAGAGCCTGATATATATGTTTTTTATTGTGCTCATTACGGTAGGTGTGATTCTGTCTCCTCTTATATACGATATGGTCTTCTCAACAAATTTGGATGTCCAATATCAATCCGCCCAGACCTTCCTCGTTTTAGTAAAACGATTGATCCCTGCTATTATTGTGGTATTGGTGTTGTTCACGGTGCATCAGATAATAATAACCCATAAAATCTGTGGACCTCTTGTTAATTTCTCTCATACCTTTAAAAGGCTCGCTGAAGGAGATTTAACACGAAAAATTTATCTCCGGCAGGGGGATTATTTAAAAAGGGAATGTGATAAAATCAATGACATGATCGATGGCTTGTCCGGTATCTTGAGGCGCCTCATAGAAGATCACAAAAAACTTATTCTGAAACTCGAAGATATTATGATGCGTGTTGAGGATATTGATACGAGAGAAAATATCCAATGCTCCCTGGAAATTCTCAACAATGAAGTGCATTATGTCGCGAATACCATGTCGGTTTTCAAGTTAGAAGAGGATACTCAATCACCCGGGACATCCTCTCAATAGGAAAAATAACCTCACCCGCATGAACTTCATGTCATTATTCTCTTTTTCGCTCTTGACCAATTCATGCTGCAGCACTTTGCCGACCATGGTTTTCGAATTCGTTAATTATCACCGGAATTCACATATAATTTATACTGCCAGGCAGATATCGACTACGAAAGGCTCTCCATCAATCTCAAACGGAATTATTATACTGGCCCCCCCCAGGACGTGCTTAATCTTATGGTTTCTCCCGGAAACGACTGTAGGAATAGCTGCTGTAATAGTGTAACCCTCCGCTTCAAGAAACTTTCTTGCATTACCTGAAATCATATTGGTAATTTCACCGACCGCATCCTCAATATCTTTATCAATTGCCTTGAGTTCTTCACCCAGCATATTGGAAACGATCTTTAAGATGCATTTCTCGCTAAAACTCACGGCCATCGATCCTTTTGCAGCTCCCGTCAACCCTATGATTCCAGAAATATCACCAACAGCTAAGTTGTCTTTTTTAAGATAAGGCTTTCCAGGCTTTGGATCGACAAAAGCCATTGTCTTCAAAACATTCACCGTTCCAGCCAGGAACGGATTGATAAATTTAATATCCATAATTTATTCCTTACAGGAAGTCATTGAGCGTATAGAGATTATTGTAAATATATACCGCCATTTAAACCAGGAAATACATAGAATGCCCTTATTTCAAGCTGCTATATACACTATTTTATAAGTTATTGCCTACGAGAATTACGGGAAAGAGCAAAAAGAATTTTCTGAGATCGAATGTTAAAATTATTTTATGGCAGGAATGTATTGACTTTACCGTTCAGCCTTTAGAATACATAGTTCGTCGACGTTAACGATTACTGAAATATTATTTCAATTTTTTTCTTTTATATTCCATTATAATGAAATAAGAGAATTTGTACTATTAAAGATTAAGAATCGTCATTATATATGGTAAAGAAAATCAACGGAGGGACCGAAGACCGGTACTTCAGGGAATTTATCGGCGCTTCCAGCCCTAAAAGAGAGAATGTGAGATGGTGAAAGGGATTCTGCTTTTTATTACCGGTGTATCCCTGTTTTTATACGGAATGATCCGATTAAGTACGGAGGTGCAGCAACGATTCAGCGATGTCCGGATCCGTGAGTACTTCCAGCTTGCCGTCAAAAATCCGATTTATGGATTGATCACCGGTATTGTAACTACCGTTCTCTTCCAGAGCAGTACGGCCACATCCGTTTTAACAGTAGGGATGGTCAGCGCCGGTTTGATGAGCTTTTATCGCTCTCTGGGGATCATCCTGGGAGCCGATATCGGGACAACTTTTACCGTTCAATTGGTGGTCTGGAAGATTACCGATGCAGCGCCGGTTTTCATCATGATCGGCGGAGTTTTGTGGTCTTCCGGGAAGGAGAAATGGAAGGCGTATGGTGAGGGGATCTTTTATTTCGGTTTGCTCTTTTTTGGTTTAAGCCTCGTGTCCGAGGCAGCAATACCTCTGAAAAACAGCCCGGCTTTTCTTCATTTTTCTCAGGAAACAAGACATCCGGTAACAGGTCTTTTAATTGGGCTTCTTTTTGCCTTTCTGGTCCACTCTTCCGCAATTCCCATCAGTATTCTGGTGATTATGGCCCAGCAGAACTTAATCGCCCTTGATAATGCCCTGCCCATTGTTTACGGCGCCAATATCGGAACCGCTGTAACGGCCCTCATGGCGGGCCTCGTGGCAAATGTCAATGGAAAGAGGTGCGCCCTTTCTCATTTTCTCTTTAAACTTTTTGGAGCGCTGATTTGCATTTTGGCGATGACGGTATTCATTGAGGTGTTGAAACTCTTTACAGCCGATGTACCCCAGCAGATCGCCTATGGACACCTCCTGTTTAATGTGGTGATCGCTGTTGTCTTTATTTTTCTGCTCAAACCCTTTTCCTATCTGATCGAATATCTCCTTCCCGGCAAGACGGATATCTTGCCGATCTGGCCGGAATTTCTCGATGAAAAGTGCTTACCAAAGGCAGAAGAAGCGCTGGAATGCGTACGGAAAGAACTGAGGAGAGAACTGGTGCTTGCCCAAAGTATGTTTTTGAAGACAATGGATCTGGTAAGGGAGTTCAAGGAGGGGATCAGAAAGGATATCCTCTATGTCGAACTGGTGGTCAATAATCTGAGGAAAGAAGTAGGCAGTTATCTGTGCAGGATTCCCAATGACCCTCTTTCAGCGGATTTGTCGAAGGCCTTTTTTTCCTATTCAGCCATGGTCGATGATATTGAAAGGATTGCCGATCACGCTGTCAATCTGGTCAACCTGATTCACCAGAAATATGATCGGAAAATTTCATTTTCAAAGTGGGGCCGTGAGGAACTGAATGAGATTGCGGCACTGGTTGCAGACAATATCAGCGACGCCATTTCTCTCATGGAGGAAGGTGAGGAGAAGAAAATAAGGAATATCACAGAGCGTGAGGCGATGGTTGATCAGAAGGTAAAAGAATCAAGAGAAAGACATCAGGAACGGTTCTGTAAGGGGGTCTGCCACGTCCAGGCGGGTCCTATTTTTATTGAAATGCTCATTAATCTGGAGAGAATTTCTGATCACTGCCAGAATATTGCAGACTATGTTGAAGATATGAAAAATTTTAATCATGGATAATCGTTTGGTGTTTGTGGAGGAGCATACGGGAGAAACTCAAAGAAATAAGTTTTATTCTTAAGGCTTGAACCATTGCACGGCAGCGAAAGCGCCTGTCATCCATCCCTTGATCCGGCCTTCGCGCTCGATTTCAATGGCTTTTTCCGGTTTATCTTCTTTCAGAAAATGGATAGCTGTTCTCACTACACCCTCCATAGGTGAAAGGGAACGCAAATCATCAGGGGATCTGAAAATCGCCTTACGGAATATGGAATCTCCTTTTTTTGCATTCTCCATTCTGCGCGCCGCCCAAAGACTGAGGCTGTTCAGGTTTGCCACAACAACGACCCCTCCTTTTTTAGTCACGCGAAATAATTCGGCCACAGCTCCTTTCGCATCCTCTATAAACTCAATTGCAGTAATCGAAAGGGTCTTGTCAAAGGAACCGTCTTGAAAGGGCAATTTTGATATATCACCCACTATTGGAGAGAAGGGATACCTTCCGGATTTTTCCCGTGCCCGCCGAAGCATCGGAAAAGATATATCGAGCCCCGCAACCTGTGATTCCGAAGAGAGGATATCATGGGTGAACACTCCCGTGCCGCAGCCCGCGTCCAGCACCATTTCGCCGGGAACCGGTTTCAAAAGGTCGAGAATCAGTTCGCTTTCATATTTTCTTACGAGGGAACCGATAGGGGTTGTGAACCATTGATCATACTTTTCAGGCCATTCGTCGAAAAGAGCAGTTTTTTTCGTCATGGATAAATAATTCCTCCCGCGTCGGGTAAAAAGATTAATGACATGATGGTGAATTGTTATCACTTTTTCCAAAGGTGGTCAATTTTGTTTAGTTTTTATGAAGATCCATGTCCTGTGAAACTGATGTTCCCAAATAGCCCTTGACATTCATAGGCATATTATTTACTTTTTCGACTAAACACGGCGCACACGACTGGTTACGTTGCGTCAATGAAGGTGATTTTGAACTCATTTAAGAGATCTATGAATATGAATATCATTGTTTCCGGGTCACTTGCATACGACAGGATTATGGATTTCCCGGGACACTTCTCGGATCATATCCTGCCCGATAAGATACATGTTTTGAACGTCTGCTTCCAGGTGAATGGCATGAGGGAGAAATTCGGCGGCACCGCAGGCAATATTGCCTACGCGCTCACCCTAATGGGTGAAAAGCCTATGATTTCGGCTACTATCGGCCATGATTATCATAGATACCTCGCATGGCTGGCAAAGAATGGGATTTCTACCGAAACCATCAAAATCATAGAAGAAGAATTCACTGCAAGCGCCTACATAACCACGGACCTTGCCGACAACCAGATCACCGGGTTCAACCCGGGCGCCATGAAACATTCTTCCTGTCTGGATTTCGACAAACTCAATCCTGAGGATACCATTGTCATCGTCTCCCCCGGTAATCTTGAGGACATGATAAATTACCCTCGCGCCTGTAAAGCCAGGGGAATAGACTACATTTTTGACCCCGGACAATCTCTGCCCGTGCTGGATGCAAAAGACCTGCTCGATGCCCTAGAGGGGTGCCGGATTCTGATCTCCAATGATTATGAACTCAATCTTATTATGAGCAAGACCGGGTTAAACAAAGAAGACTTGAAAAAACGGGCCAAGGCTATCATTGTCACCCTGGGTGAACAGGGGTCGCAGGTCTTCCTGCCGGACGGTGAAATAAGAATTCCTGTTGTTAAGCCAAAGAAGGTAGAGGACCCTACGGGCGCCGGCGATGCGTACAGAGGCGGGCTGATCAGCGGTATAGTCCGAGGCATGGACATCGAGCAGTGCGCGAGGAGGGGCAGCGTATGCGCTTCCTTTGCAGTAGAGTGTTACGGAACTCAGGAATACAGGTTCAGCCCCAATGAATTCGACGAAAGGCTGAACGGGCACTGCTGATAGGCGTCAGCTTTATTGAAAGCGTTCTGTATGAATTGAAGCTCCCCGCAGCAGGCTGCAGGGAATCTTCGATCCCTGCGGATTCAAGGGCAGTAATCGAAACAACATTGTCATAGAAAATTTTTTATCAAACTATCACTATCAGCACATCAAAGGGATAAAGGAAAATACTTTCAGGAGGAAATACGATGGCAAAAATGAAAACAGTAAGCATTGAGGCAAAGCTAGGTGACAAATTTAAAGTTGAAGTAAAAGCAGGGAATCATACTCTTTATGTTGATCAACCACAGGCAGGTGGGGGGACTGATGCGGGACCAAACCCCATTGAGTATCTTTTCGCATCTCTTGCAGGCTGCATTGGCACAGTGGCAAGAATCATCGCAAACCAGAAGAGAATCAACTTAAATGGCATGGACATGAAAATTGAAGGGGCATTTGACACGGAGATCATACTCGGCAAAAGCAAGGAAAACAGACCGGGACTTACAGGCATAAAAGTTACCTTAACTATCGACTCGGCGATGTCAAAGGAAGAAAAGGAAGCTTTTGTAGAAGAAATAGAGAGCAGGTGCCCGGTTTCAGATAATATTGCCAACACGACTCCTGTAAAAGTGGAACTCTTGTAATACTCTTTTGTCAGAAACATACTCAATTGAGTGGCTTTCCAGGCGGTTGGAGATTTCTTCAACCGCCCTTTTTTTCCAATTGCTTTCCTGTCAACCGTATCCGAGTTCAGCAAGCCTTTCCTCAGTAATTCCAAGAAAATGCGCGATTTCATGCACCACGGTAATC
>JAPLJS010000071.1 GCA_026388545.1 Deltaproteobacteria bacterium | reverse complement strand
TGAATGTCCATCCCAATGTAGTAAATGGTGTTCATGGAAGCCTCCTTTTGGTAATTTGATTTCGGACGGCCATGCCGATCCGACCGCTTGTTCTTCAAGCTATCAATACCACTGGCGGCTTCCTGTTTGAATCAATTCTTATACATTCTAACAGCCGCTTTCCTTTCCAACCGACATCGATTATCTGATAGGGGGGTAACCCGATGGAAGATCAATCCAAGACAAAACAGGTTTTGATCCAGGAACTGGATTCTCTAAGGCAGAGAATTGCAGAGCTGGAGCAATCGGAATTAGAGCATCGGCAGGCGGAGGGGGCGTCGCGTGATAACGAAACCAAACTACAGGCAATATTCAATACAGTAGGAACCGGGATTCTCATTATTGACAGGGACACTCAGATCATTATTGAAGCGAATCAGACTGCCATAGAAATGACCGGGCTGCCCAAAGAGAGGATTATAGGAAAGATCTGTCACTCATTGGTTTGTTCTGCCCAGGCAGGCAAATGTCCGGTCAAAGATCTCGGTCAAAGTGTCGATCACTCTGAACGCAAGCTCATCCATGCTGATGGACATCTAAAAGACATCCTGGAAACCGTTTATCCTATTACCATCAAAGGAAGGGATTGTTATATTGAAAGTTTTATCGACATCACCGACCGCAAGCGGGCGGAGGAAGCGCTACGGGAGAGCGAGGAGAAGTTCAGGGTTTTGGCCGATTCGACGCCCACGGCGGTGATGCTTTACCAGGATGACCGTTGGGTTTACGCGAACAGGGCCGCCGAGACCATCTGCGGTTATTCCGAAAAAGAACTCTTGGCCATGAATTTCTGGGACATCCTTCATCCCGACTTCAAGCCGCTCATTCAGGAACGCGGCCGGAAGCGACAGCGAGGAGAAGAAACGACAAATCGTTATGAATTCAAAATCATCATGAAAGACGGTGCAGAAAAGTGGGTCGATCTATCGGGGGCCTCGACGATGTTGCGGGGAAGGCCGGCGGGCATTATCTCCGTCCTGGACATTACCGACCGTGTTCTGATTCAGGAAGAGCGCGAGAAATTGCAGTCCCGGCTCATCCAGGCCCAGAAGATGGAGGCTATCGGAACATTGGCGCGGCATTGCCCATGACTTCAATAATATCCTCAGCGGCATCATGGGCTATTCGGAACTATGCCTGATGGCGGTACAAGACCGGCCGAAAGTCTACCACAACATGGAACAGGTACTCAAGGCCGCCGATCGGGCAAAAGACCTGGTGCGGCAGATACTGACCTTCAGCCGCAAGACCGAGCAGGGGGAAAAGCCTACTGCCCTATCTCCGATCATTAGAGAAGTCGTCAAGTTTATGCGGGCATCACTGCCGACGACGATAGAGATAAAGCAGAAGATCGAAGAGACTTCCGATGTCATCATCATGGCCGATCCCACGCAGCTGCATCAGGTGCTGGTCAACCTGTGCACGAACGCCGGGCATGCCATGAAGGAGACCGGGGGCGTCCTGGAGATTGGCTTGGAAGAAGTCGTCATCAATGCGGATGACCTCTTGCATCGTCCGCCGATAAGTCACGGCCATTACCTGGTATTGACCGTCAGGGATACAGGGCAGGGAATCTCGCAGGAGGATCTCGCGAGAATCTTTGAACCCTACTTTACAACCAAGGAAAAGGGAGAGGGGACGGGTTTGGGGCTTGCGGTCGTGCACGGGATCGTCAAAGACCATGGCGGGGAGATCAGGGTATACAGCGAGGCGGGCAAGGGAACCATCTTCAGGGTCTACCTGCCGTTGATGGAAAAGTATGTGGAAGATGGAAAAGATATGGAAGAAGCCATAGTACCGGGACAAGGCGAAAAGATCCTGTTTGTTGATGATGAAAAGATGGTGGCCAATTTGAGCAGGGAGCTGCTTGAGAAACTTGGTTACCGGGTAGTAACGGAAACGGACCCTGTAAAAGCGATTGAGGCATTCAGGGAGGATAGTGACGCCTTTGATCTTGTGATCACGGACAAGACCATGCCTCACATGACGGGCTTTGATGTGGCACGGGAAATAAGACGTATTCGCGCCGACATTCCTGTAATGTTCGCTTCAGGATTTCAGGAAAAAGGGGACCTGGAAAAACTCACAATCCTCGGCATCAACCATTTGATTACCAAGCCGATCAGGATGAGCGTGCTGGCCAAAGCCATTCGTGATGTCCTGGATAAAAAACATATTTGAGATATAGAAGACATATCAGGAGTGCCATTCAGTCATTTAGTTCTCGGATTGAAGCGCAGGCTGCCGCGATCAAGGATAGCCTGTCGGGGCAATTAAAGACTATAAGTGATAAGCGACATCAAGAAGGGGCTAGATAAGGGTTTTAAGCTTTGTAGGCAATATCGCATTCATAGATTCAAATTCATGCTACGCGCAGGGGCTTGATTCTTTCAATATCTCGCCGGTAACTTTTCTGCGCTTGCCATAGGTCATAGGCCCGCTGAGCGTTCAGCCAGAATTCCGGGGTGTTGCCAAACAAGCGAGACAGCCTTAGAGCCATTGCCGGGGTCATTGCCCGACGCTCTCGTAAAATCTCATTAATGGTCTGGCGAGACACGCCAAGTGCTTCAGCTAAAGCAGCCGTAGTCAGCCCGTAATCGGGCATGAAGTCCTCCCGGAGTATTTCTCCCGGATGTGTGGGGGGTATTTCGCGTACTTCCTTGTTTTCGATACTCATAAAGTTCTCCTTAATGGTAATCAGTAATCTCAACATCATATGCATCGCCATCTTGAAAGCGGAAACATATTCGCCATTGATCATTGATGGAAATTGCGTAAAGTCCTTCTCGATCTCCTTTCAAGGCATGAAGGCGGTTACTTGGGGGTACCTTCAGGTCATCCAGGCAGGTGGCAAAATCAATGAATTCCAAACGGCGAACGGCCCTTCTCAGCAGATCAGGTTGAATCCTTCTTGACTTACCTGTGATGAAGAGTTCCCTCGTATGTTTGTCGGCGAACGATTTAATCACAACAATACTATAACTTGTCACGTGACGCTTGTCAAGGGCTTTGTTCTCCATAAACAAATATAGCAAATACAAAGATTCAGGCGACTGATCGGGCCGGCTTATTGAATACGGAATGAAAGGTGCAAATGCTTGACAGCATATTTTCTGTTCAGGTAGAATCCGACTGTTCTTCATGAAACAAAGCATCCAGCAATTTTGACTTGCATACTTTCTTTCAAACGGTATTCAATATTGACTGAATTGAGAATCATTGTATATTTTGCATCATTCTGATATTAACTAATCATGAAAAGACCGAATAAAGATCCTTCAAAAAGAACAAAGGTCTATCATATAACCTGCTCCAGAGAATACGGCGTGGGCTGTCTTTATTTCTGGGGTTGTAATCTCCGCTGCAGACTGTGCCTTCTGAAAAAGGAGGCGTTTGATTGCCATCTACCTGAAACCCGTTTCCGCATCTATGATCCAACATACAGAAGCGATCGTCCCCGTCGTTTTCTCACATTGAAAAAACTCCTGTTACTTCTCGATCCTCTTGAATTGAAACAAGTCATTCTAATGGGCGCCGAACCTGTATGTGACCCATCACTGCCACAGATTGTGACTTCTCTAAAGCAGTCGAAGGGTAGCTCCATCGTTCTTCTCACCAACGGCAAGATAATGCCACCCCTTTCACTGCTGGATCAGGTCATTTTCAGTATCAAAGCCATCACGCCGTCTCTTCATCGTGATTATACAGGATGCGATAATGAAACCATTTTAAGGAACTTTATTGCGATTGCCTCCTGCAAAGCCGTGTCGCTACATACTGAAACTGTGTTTATTCCAGGCTATGTTGATGAGGATGAAGTGCTGCGGATAGCGGATTTTATCGCCTCTGTGGATCGATCCATTCCGTTCAGAATTGATGCGTATCTCCCCATCCAGGGATTGCCATGGCGCGCTCCGAATGTGGAAGAAATCCATTCATTAACCGAAAAAGTAAGACGTATCCTTCCACACACTTCGTGCCTCTATGGCGATGAGGGCAAAACAGATCTGGCGTATACGATGGAAAGGATATTCTGATGTGAGGTAACAGGAGGTTATTGATGACACCACATGATCGGATTTCCCATTTACAGAAAAAGATAGCAGAACGGGATCTGTCCGGAGTGCTGATCTTGTATTCGCGGGATGTTTTTTATTACACGGGTACGGCACAGCCTTCATGCCTCGTGGTTCTGCCGGATGATTACCGCCTGTTCAGATAATAGGGGGGACAACAGCCACTAAGTATAATTGGCTTTTTCATGGTACTAGGCTGCTGACTTTCAATCGTTAATCGAGAAAATAAAAAAAGACAGGGCCATTTGACCCTGCCCTTTGTCTTGAATATTTGATTTGCTCTAATTCCTCTCCTGCAATTCTTTCCAAATTACTCCGTAGGTGGTCAGCTTGATAGCACGGTTTTTAATAACTGCCTTTACCCGAGGACTCCTCAGCGTCTCTGTCTCAGCAGCCCTATGCTTTCCGACATTACCATCTTTGAACACATCCTCAGGGTTCGTGTGGATGAGGGCGTTATGCTCCGGCGAATCAATTCCAGGATGAAACACCCATAGCCACAAGCCGGGCTTCAGATTCTCCAGCGTTTTTACCGCAAGTTCTGTCTTTTTTCCAATAGGCGTCTTGTAAATACCGGGCAACCGTTTTTCACCAAGGGTTCCAGACAATGGCAGGTTGTAATCCATTGCGATCCTGCCCACCACCTCACTTAGGCCGGGGTAACTTGCTGGACCCATGTAATGAAAATCGAGATACTGCAGCTTGATACCTTTCTTGAGCGCAAGGTTGATCTGTGCACGCCATTCGGCCTCGATCTCCTCAATTCTCGGTGTTCGTGCAAGGAGTTCGTCAGGGTATCTATAAAGAAACCCGTCCTCATCAACTATTGACTTTACCATATTCCAAGACAGTACTGGTCTCCAACGGTAACCTTTCCACTCCCCTATCAGGGTAAGGTGAACACCGATGCACCAACTTGGATTATTCCGAATTAGGTCGGCAGTGGCCTCAAACCAAGGTGCGGGGACTATAATGGATGCACAGGTTAATACACCTTCGTTAAACGCTTTCTCAAACGCCACGAGCGAACCTTGAGTCATCCCGAAGTCATCGCCTCTCATGATGAGTCTTGTATCCTGTGCATCTGTATCGCTCATCATTAGAATCATCACCAGTGTAAGTGATACAACCAAAAGGGTTGATGCTCTCATGCTTATTCCTTATTTAGGACTTCTCGAAAGTGGGAATTTATCACATCATCTATTACAACATTTCGATCAAATAATCTGCAATTTTGATATAAAAAAGCAGAGCAAATTAGACCCTGCCTTTTAAGCTTCGATTAAATCTAATTCCTAAGCTTCTTCCTGAAAGAGAGCATCCTGTAGTTTTGACCGATATACATCCTTTCAAATCATAATCAATGAAACATCCTCTTGACTTTTTTACGAGTCAGGTGCACATGAAAATAGAGTGAATAAAGCATCGTTAAAAGGTTAACAACTAATCTGAACCCTTTTTGTAAGGGTGATGCCATGAAGAAGATTATCGAAACCCCGTTTCTCAAAAAGAGCGGGGTTTTGTATGTTTTTTAACACTCAATAAGAGAAACCGCAAAATACCAACATTAAGGAGGAATTGCGATATGCCGATATTTATGATGTTTGGGAAGTATTCCACAGATGCGCTCAAGAAGGTTTCATCGGAACGAACTAGAAAGGCTGTCGAAATTATCAAGAAGAATGGTGGGAAAGTAATATCTATGTATGCCGTATTAGGAGAACACGACCTTGTTTTTACTTTGGATTTTCCTAATGCAGAGAACGCGCTGTTAGCCTCAGCAACGTTAAATGTGCTGACGGGGATCTCTTTTGTCACATCACCGGTGGTTGATGTGGAACAGTTTGATAGATTGCTGTCTGAAATCAAAGATCTGTAGTTTTTTTATAACCTGTAACCTGGGATAATTATTCTTTTGCCAACATCTTTCGGTTTGCTGGCTACTCTCAGGTACAGGGCGGCACGGTAGCGAGAATGCCTGGTCTCATGGCGTAATCAGTTATTTGCTTCTTCCTGAACTACACAACCAGCCAACATTTACAAAGATGATAGACTTCAATTCGTAATAAATACCATTCACGCCATAAGATTTCCTGTCATAAGATTTCCTTGACATGCAAGACCGGACTTCCTACAGTTAATACATACAGAAGCAATCTCTTATCAAAAAAACCGTACGGGGTTGTGCGAAGTTTCACAGGCTTCCTTTGCGTGTGAGTGGGTTCAAATGTGTTGGCAAAGTATTGCAGGCGGTCTGTCTTTTTTTTCAGTGAACAGATTTGTTTCATGCGAAGCTACCATGTAATATCAACTTGGGTACACCATTTGGAGGGAATTATGCGGTGTCGTGGAAAAATTATTCCTGCTCTAGTTCTGGCCGGTCTGCTGTTTTCGCAAGTTGTGCAGGCATTGACTATGGAGCCCCCGTTGCCGAGCGATTGCGCGGAGGCGGAAAAAGCGGCGGATCCGCAGGCCAAGGTAAGCTTGTACACGCGCTGTCTTGATGGGAGCGATAAGTACGGTAGATCACTTGAGTCCTATCAGCGCGACAACATGCATTTTCATCGTGCCAATGCGTTGTTCGAACTGCGCCGCTATGCAGAAGCGCTTGTCGACTATGACCGGGTTATTGCCAAAACATACAGCGGCCATGTTTGGGCGCTGCACCAGCGTGGATTGACACATCAGGCGATGGGGCAACGTCAACTTGCTCTTGCTGACTTCAAGCGGGCATTGGAGTTCAATTCAGATGCGGTCTGGGTGCGCTTTGATCGCGGCCAACTTTTTGCCGAGATGGGTCTGTACCAATCAGCGATTGAAGACTTGCACATGGCTGCAACATCATCGCCCAAGACCGCTGTATACGCAAACGCTCTGGCTTGGTTACTGGCTACCTGTCCCGACGCAAAAATTCATGCCGGCAAGGAGGCGGTACGCTTTGCACTCAAGGCGGTAAGCATCGACAGAAATGCCCAATACCTTGACACTCTGGCGGCCGCGCAGGCAAGGAAAGGCGATTTCAAGCAGGCTGTTGAAACCCAACAGGCGGCGCTGGATTTGCTTCGAAAGGACAAGGCAGCACAGGAAACCATCAAGGAATTTACCACCCGCCTCAGCCTGTACACAGCAGGTAAGCCCTACACGCAGCATCGATCCGAATAACCGGTGGCTGAGTGCTCCGGCAATATCTATCTCAAAATGTCCGGCGGCGTAAACGGAGCATTATTGATGAGAGGCGGCGAGGATCTTTGACCTGCCCCTAATACTTGTACCATATGTTAAGTTAGAGTTCAGTCACTTGAGGTTCACTCCAAGTCAATACGGGCATTGTGTCGGGAAGGGTAACGTATTGTGTTAAAAAAATATCAGCCAGATCGTCCGGATTTACTGATTAACACTGACTGGGGCATTCCATCTGACCAGTTATCCAGAGAAGCAGCAAAAAGCAGAGGATTGAAGCTTTTTCATGGCCGGTGGGTAACCAAGGCAGAAAAAAAACAGCTCAAGGACGAACAAAATGCCTACTGTTCGATCCGGATTATTGGCTGTCTCCTGATAGTCCTGGCGCTTTCCGTTGCGATAAATATCGTGAAAATCTCTCAAGGCACATTCCTCTCAACTTTCCTTACCGTTGGTTACGCGCTGATTGCGGTGGCATGTGGGATCGGATTAATCAGGTTTGCGCGCTTTGCCCGATACCTTGCCATCCTGATATTTATTTCTTTTTTCGTTTTGCCGTTTTCGCCGCTGCTTGCGGATGAAAAAGGCGCGCCATTGCTCATCGTGTTGGGCGTCATGGGCCTTTATTATCTTCTGCGAAGGACAGCCCGGAAAATCCTTTGGCCGCAGACCGAGTCAAATCCTGATGACAAGAAAAACAAAAATTCTATTATTCGTAAAGGAATTTATTTGATTATACTATGCATGGCGGTGTTTGCGGGTTATTTTGCTTATGATATGAGTCAGGCAAAGCGCATGGCTGCCGATGCCTGTATCCGTGCTACACAAGGAATGTCGCTGGAAGATTTCTTGTCAAAATTTCCCGAAAAGGATTACAAGATAATCAGAAGAACCGAATATATAATGATAGTGCCGAAAAGAGGCATGGGACGCAATTACTGTACTGTTTCCCATGACGGGCAGAAAATCATAGGATCAAAGACAGGGTTTAATGATTGATGATAAATGAAAGGGTGAGATATGTTTAGATTTAAGAGTTTATTTCGCTTTCTAGCGGTCTGGTTTGGGATTATTGTCATATTGTCCATAAGTTCAGCTTCAACTTTTGCCTCTGAAAAGCCGGAGATATTTGTGCAACTGGGGCATGAAAGCACTATTTCTACTTTAGCTATTAGTCCAGACGGAAAGTATTTAGCATCTGCCGATGAAAAATTAGATGGTAAAAATATAAAAATCTGGGACATGCTTTCTGGTAGAGAATTTAGAACCATCATCGTGAAAATCGTCGGCCCGATTAGGTGCCTCAGATTTTCTGTTGATGCGAAGCAGATATTTGCAGTTACTTCCACAAAGATTTATGTATTTGATGTATATAGTGGGAATAACCTCAAAATAATAGACTTAGGCCATTTGCCCAACATCGGTGATGATTTTTGGGTGCGTGAGAGAATTGATGGGATTTTCAGTGATTATGGATTTTCTGTTAGTAAGCAAATTGTTCTTCGTACCTATGCTCGCGGAAGAGAAACAGAAAGAAAAGTAGATAATTTTATCTATACATTATTGCGAAAGGAAGAGAAGAAATACGATTACATTCTTGAAGTACGAAGAATATCCGACCGAGTCAAAGTCCGACAGATCGAGCTTAATAGCCTTACTTTCAAGGTACTAGTTCACGATAATGTTATTTTTACCCCTGATTTAAAACACCTCATAACGGCACATGGTGATGTTGACAAAAATGGAAAAGATGTATTTAAAGGAACTATAAGTATCTGGGACCTCAAAACAGGCCAAAAAGTGAGGGAATTGAGTAAAGTAAAACCAACTGGATTCTTTGCGTTATCGAATCCTTTTTCATTAGATAATCGTTTTTTATATAATCTGAACCTCGCAGACAAAGAATCACAAATAGTATGGGATATTCAATCTGGTAGGCTTCTTTATTATATACAAAAGGGAGAAACGGTTCCCGAAGAATATAGCTCTTTTATTAAGAAAAATTTTGTTGTTGATAAAAAAGATGGAAAAATCAAAGTATCTATTGGTGGAAGCGAATCTTCGGACCAGAAATTTAAAGCAATTATAGAATGGGGACGCGACCATACAATACGAATATACGAAAAAACTACAAATAAAGAAATTGCCCAATTTATCAGCTTAACCGATGGCGAATGGATTGTCATCACACCTGAAGGCTATTTCAACACTTCTCCAAACGGTGCCAAATATCTCAATGTGCGGGTCGGCAATAAAGTCTATGGCATCGATCAGTTTTATGCCAAGTTTTACCGGCCGGAGCTTGTGCAGTTGGCCCTTGCCGGCAAGGAAATGCCCAAAGGCGAGTTGATTACGGATATTGCCGCCCAAAAACCCGCGCCCAATGTTCAGATCCTGTCACCCGTCACCAACAGCTCAGTAGATCAGGATAGCGTTGCCGTCACCCTGAAAATCACGGACAGCGGCGGTGGAATCGGCAGTGTGAATATTTATCTCAACGGCGCTCAGGTCGCCAATGATACGCGGGGCCTCATTGTCAAGGGCAAGGAATCGGCCAACGAAAGGATTCTGTCGTTCACCATACCTCTCATCAAAGGACAAAACGAAATTCGGGCTGTCGCTTTCAATGGGGAGAACTCCATGGAGTCTAATCCCGCCCTGATCAGCGTTATTTCCAGGGCCGTTATGCGCAAACCCAATCTCTATGCCCTGGTTATCGGCATCAATACTTACAGCAATCAATCCATCTCCTTGACCTACGCCGTCCCCGATGCCACTGCCTTTGCCGGGACGTTGCAGAAGATTGCATCCCCCTTGTTTGAGAAGGTGGCCATCCGGACGCTGATCACGCCTGCGGCCACGACTAAAGAGGCCATCACCAAGGCCTTTGATGAAGTACGGCTGATGGTCAGGCCCAACGATCTTTTTATATTCTACAATGCTTCCCACGGCATGGTTGACGTGGTGAATGGCGAAGAGCAGTATTTTTTACTGACGAGTAATGTCCGGCTCCTGTCATCCCAACATATCAGCAAAGATGCCCTGAGTCACAAAGACCTAGTGAATCTTATCGGCAGTATCCCGGCGCAGAAGAAACTCGTGATCCTCGACACCTGCAATGCCGGCAAAGGGGGCAAGGAGATCCAGATAGCCCTTCTGCAGCAGACGAGAGGCCTCACAGACGCAACAGCGGTCAAGCTCCTGCAGCGGGCTGTCGGCTCATCAGTCTTTTCCGCCTCTGCTGATTCGCAACAGGCACTTGAAGGATATAAAGGACATGGCCTATTCACCTATGTGCTTCTGGAAGGACTACAGGGCAAGGCGGACTTTAAGAAAGACGGGTTCATAACCGTGAAGGGGCTGGCCCTGCATACAGAGGAGCGCGTGATGACGCTCTCCGAGGAAGTCTTCAAGCGTCAACAGAACCCAATGATTGAAACCGGTGTAAATGATTTCCCGATCGGCAAGGTAAGGTAATTTTCGATAAGCCCGGTCATTAAGTAATTGGCGACAGCGGGGCTGTTGAAAAACCCCTGCCTGGCATTTGTTGATGTGGCATAAAGAGACTGCAACGGTTTTGACCGCGTGAAATGCAAGGATTGCGGCCACGAATATCTACTGGCCTTCTCCTGCACGCGTTACTGCTTTCAAACCATAATCTTCGATCTTATTCATACTGTGAGGGTGAGGATAGGTAGGTGTTGTCAGTTTGCAGCCTAATTGGAATATAATTTGATCAGGTGTACGGACTACCGCGTGAAAGGTGCTTGGTGGACGAAGTAGTCGTAGCCACCCCTTTCAATGAATTATCAGTATCCTCTCGGTAAAATCAAGGGCGTGGGTAGGTAGGTTTAGAGATGTGATTCCAAGGCCTTTGTTAATCCCTCGACTTCTTGAGCTGGTCCCTCAAGTAATTGGATAACGAGGTGATCTGACCCCATTGGTTCTTATTAATGGGATAGGTCTTATAGCCTTATTCTCTTATTCTAATGTCTCAAGGCCAATGAGTTTTTTATTATTTTGGTGGGGGATCGGGGTAAAATATAAGGCATGTTTGAGATAAATATCGGGTGCAGCGGTTTTCATTACACGGGGTGGAGAGGCACTTTCTATCCTGACGATCTCCCTCAGAAGAAGTGGTTCGAATATTACTGTGCCACTTTCTCAACGGTTGAACTGAACGTAACCTTTTACAGACTTCCCCTTTCAAAGACCTTTGAGAAATGGTATAGAGAAACGCCTCATGATTTTGCCTTTTCGCTGAAGGGGAGCCGTTTTATCTCACACATAAAGAGGCTTCTTGACCCCGAAGAATCCCTGGATCTCTTTTTTGAACGATCGTCGCCGTTAAAAGAGAAGCTGAAGATCGTCCTCTGGCAGTTTTCCCCTGGTTTTACCGTGAACATTGAGAGACTGAAAAGATTCTTAGAGTTGCTCTGCCGTTATCCGGCGAGAAATACCCTTGAATTCAGGAACCAAGGCTGGATGACAGAGGAGGTATTTGACCTCTGCAGCACCCACAATGTGGGTCTCTGCATGGCCGACTGGCCTGCGTTCATCAACGACCTTCCCGTTACCTCCGATTTCGTATATGTAAGAAGGCATGGCCTTGAAGGAAACTATGCTACATGCTATTCAGAAACTGCACTTAAAAAGGACGCGGGGAAAATAAAGAATTATATGGGGGATGGAAAGGATGTGTATGTCTATTTTAACAATGATGCCTATGGGTATGCACCGAGAAATGCAAAAGAGCTGAAGGAGATGATCAAAGCGGACGGGCAGGTGTGAGAACAGCAGAAAGTGGTGAGCAGAGAGTAGACAGGGGATTGACAGCATAAAAAACGGGGGCGTGGGTGAAAGGTTGAGTAATGGGGGAATGTAAAATATGTAATGCCTCATCACGTTATATTTCACAGGAACTCGCGGTATGCCTCGCATGTATAAGGGATAAACCTGCAGATGCCTTAAAAGTTGCAGCACAGGCACATATGAAAAGCAGGATGGCCTTTGGACTCCCTGTATGCAGATCTGACGACCCCGACGGTATTCCGTGCAACCTCTGTGTCAATGAGTGCAGGATTCCTGATGGTGGAATCGGATACTGCGGACTGAGAAGAAATGCCGGAGGGAAACTTACAGGGGTGACAAAAGAGGAGGGGAAGCTCTCATGGTACCACGACCCCCTTCCTACGAACTGTGTTGCAGACTGGGTTTGTCCCGGAGGGATCGGCTCAGGCTACCCTGAGTATGCCCACGTAAAGGGCCCTGAATACGGTTACAGAAACCTTGCGGTATTTTTTCACGCATGTTCCTTTAACTGTCTCTTTTGCCAGAACTGGCATTACAGGAAAGAAACCTTACGACCTTCTCTATCCCCTTCTGAAAGCCTCATATCAGCCGTCGACAGCCGGACTTCCTGTATCTGCTATTTCGGCGGTGATCCCGCCCCACAGCTTCCGTTTTCGCTCAATGTCTCAAAGTGTGTCCGTGAAAAAAACAAGGGGAATATCATGAGGATATGCTGGGAAACGAACGGTTCCATGCAGGAAGGACTCCTCGACGAAATGGTGGAGACTGCCCTTTCTTCCGGTGGATGTATAAAGTTCGACCTTAAGGCGTGGAACGAAGACCTTCATATTGCCTTAACAGGTGTGACAAATAAGAGAACCCTGAAAAATTTTCAAAGGGTTGGCGGGAAGATTCACCTCAGACCTTCACCTCCCCTGCTCATCGCGAGTACGCTCCTTGTGCCAGGGTACATTGACGAAGAGGAGGTAAGGCAGATTGCACGGTTTATCTATTCCCTGTGTCCCGATATTCCTTTCAGCCTGCTTGCTTTTTATCCCCATTTTTATATGTCTGATCTGCTGTTGACCCCAAAATCTTTCGCATACAAGTGTCTTGAAATCGCCCGGAAAGAAGGGCTGAACAATGTAAGGCTGGGGAATATCCATCTTCTTAAATAGGGTCCGTACGAGGGCCGAGGGGACGTTGTTCACTTCTTTCACTGGTCAAGCTGAGTCAATAGAGCAAATATCCTGAGAAAAACGCTCTATTCCAATTGGCAATTCTTGAATTACTGTTGCAATCTTTTCAGAATGGTATCATAATTTTCATCAGGTTTTGGGGGGTATCATTAATGGAAATGGCTGGAATTAAAGAAAAGAAATAAAATCATACCCATACCATCTATGCCCGGAAGGTTGTTACATTCAAGGGGTCGATGAAACTGAAATCGGAAATAAACCGTGGTTCACATGGCAGCAAAGGAGAATAAACATGGATTTTAAGACACTCTTAACAAACAGGCGTGCCATCAGAGATTTTCAAAACAAAGAAGTGCCTTTATCAGTCATAAAGGAAATTATCCAGGATACCTGTCTTGCCCCGACGGCCACTAACGGCCAACCATGTAAGTTTATCATTATTCAAAACCGTGATTACATCAAAAAGCTTTCTGATGAAAGCAAGAGGAATCTTCTTTCCGACCTTGAACAGAACCCCGACTCACCTCTGAAAAACTATGAACCACGTCTGCGTGACGAGCAGTTCAATGTTTTTTACAATGCGCCCTGCCTAGCCTATTTCATTGGTCCAAAAGATATTCATTCACTTGATGTAGACTGTGCCCTGACCGTTGCATATTTTATGTTTTCAGCCACCTCCAGGGGATTGGGAACCTGCTGGATTGGATTAGGGGCACATATCCGTGATTATAAAATACTGAGTGATATTGGAGTACCAAAGGATTGTGAAATAGTGGCGCCGATTATTCTTGGTTACCCTACAAGTATACCTCCTGCTTCTGAAAGGCATGCGCCAGATATAGTAAAAATTATCTGAATACCAAGATTTTTTATGTAACGCCTGTTGCTTGTTAGTAAAATGAATCCACTACTTCCTAAGGATCAATACATAAAGGCCGGAGAGATAAATACCCGCTACTGGTCTGTGGGAGATCAGGGATCAACGGTCATTCTCATCCATGGCCTTGGCGCCTCTGCGGAAATATGGATGCACAATGTCGATGCCATTGCAGAACAACACAGGGTTTATGTTCCCGATTTAGCCGGTTTCGGCCGATCTGATAAACCGGTATCATCATTTACACCTCTTGATTACGCCTACTTCGTTGATGATTTCATGAAGGCCTTGAATATCGAACAGGTATCCCTTATAGGTCAATCCCTCGGCGGAGGTATTGCACTCCAGTATGCCCTTCAGTATTCACAAAAAGTGAATAATCTGATATTGGCCGACTGTGCGGGTTTTGGTAAAGAGATCATTTGGACGCTGCGGTTGATGTCACTTCCCGGGATAGGAGAGTTACTATCATATCCCAGCCGTATCGGTGTCAGCATTTTCTTCAAATTAGCGGTTAGCAACCATGCATTGATAACCGAAGATTTCATTGACATCTATTATAAATTGTTTACACAGCCAGGATCACCAGAATTTCTCTTAAAGGTTGTCCGCATGTTGGTCGATGGCCGCGGTGCAAGAGAGGAAGTTCTGTCTCCTATTATGGAGAGTCTTCATAAAATAAAGCGGCCTACGCTGATCATCTGGGGTGAAGATGATCGTGTTTTTCCCCTTAAGCATGCCTACTATGGGAAAGAAAATATCCCCAATTCTCAACTTTACATTATGAAGCAATGTGGACATATTCCAAACTTTGAGCAATCAGAAGATTTTAACAAGGTCGTACTTGATTTCCTGGCCGGATAATGATGAGGCTGATTATGGCTGAAAAACTTGACTCAGCAGATTGACAGGAAAGGTTGCCTTCTTCAAACAAGGAAGGTTAGCTGGAAACCCTATATCTTCATTGACCAGGATATATGCTTAAGCCGACCTCGATTTTTACATTCCTCAAAAGGCCCCTGCCGATCCTGGCAGTTGCTTTTGTCCTCGTCTTTCCGCAGACATCGGAAGCCAAGGAAGATTGGGCTGTCACGGTGTACGGCGCCAGCCAGTTGCGGGGTGATATCTGGTCAACATTCTATTCACCCGATTTCGATACATCCTACTATTTCATGGCCCTCGCCGTCTCCAGGAAAATTTATTCCTTCTCGAAACACCTCGATCTGGAACTTGAGGGGCAGGGGGTCAAGCACATGGGTGACCAGCACCACTGGGAGTTCAACGGCCTTTTTACGTTAAGGTGGCTGACCTTTCCCTGGAACAAATATATCATCACAACCTTCGCTGTCGGCGATGGCCTGTCCTATGCCACGAGCACACCGAAACTAGAAGAAGAGATGCATGAAAAAACTTCCATGCTTCTCAACTACCTGATGCTCGAACTGACATTCGCCCTGCCGAAAACCCCTCAGTGGAACCTCGTGTTACGCCTTCACCACCGGTCCGGAACCTTTGGACTTTTCGATGGGATCGAGGGTGCATCCAACGCACTCGGTATAGGACTGAAGTACAAGTTTTAGCAGGTTTTAAAAACAAACCATCCTGCTGTGTTCCATTGAAAAGTACCAGAGCCCATTCTGGGGATTAGCAGGTGTTGTCAGTTTGCAGCCCAATTGGAATTTGATTTGATCAGGTTTACGGACTACCAGGTGGAAGGTGCTTGGTGGACGAAGTAACCGTAACCACCCCTTTCAATAAATTATCGGTATCCTCTCAGTAAAATCAAGGGCGTGGGCAGGTAGGTTTAGAGATGTGATCCCCGGGTCTTTGTCAATCCCCCGACTTCTTGAGCTGGTCCCTCAAGTAATTGTATTCCTTCTTGGCGGTCAGAACATCGCTGCGATTCGACGTGTGCTCCTGCCGTAGCTGTTTTCGGTCCGCCTTCAAAAACTCCAGAGCCTGCCCGCAGGTCAAACGTATTTCGGGCTTATCCTCGATCAACCCGCTCGCGGCGTCGGCCAGGATCAACAGCCCGTCGCTGGTGAGCTTTTTACGGTTCGCCGCATCGCGTACCAGTTTCATTAAGTGATGGCTGCGTTGGAGAACGATATCTGGCGATTCACCCAGTCCGGCCTTGACCTCAAACGCCTTCCATCCGCAATAGGGGCAGAGCAGGGCATTAAAGATGGTCATGCCGACGGCGAAGGAGTCGCGCTTGATTAAATCGGTTTCTTTTAAAATGGCCCCTATATTCCAGGATTCGGGGGGCATATATTCTTTGGTGCCATATAAATACCAAGTTTCGTCAAACATATCTTCTTTTGAGTCAATGATTCTTGTTTTCGAGAGGCCGAAGTCGATTATTTTGGGCGTGTCGGCCTGACAGAGGATGACATTTTCCGGTTTCATGTCCAGGTGGTAAACCCGACGCTGATGCATGTGATCGATGCCGGCGAGGATGCCCATGGCGTATTTTCGAATCTGAGGCGGACTTAAGGACAACTTTTTGGTTATGCAGCTTTTAAGATCCTCATACCCTTTTTCCAGAAAAAGATAGATACGGTTGACGCCATGGACATGAGCATCGATGAGCCCCACAATATTGGGGTGACGGCCAAGCGCGGCCAGGATGCGGGCTTCTTTTATCACACCTTTGAGCGAGGTCGGATCATCTTTGGAGTATTTGGGCACCTTGACAATCATGGGCTCCGCGGGACGCACAATCGTGTAACCGGCGCCGGCGGTGTTCTTTATCAGGACAGGTTCCAGCAGCTTTTGTATTTCAAAGATCACGGCATCGCTTCCACCCGTACCAATTTTTTTGCCAACTTTACCATACGCGATACCACCCGTCGTCGTACCATCTTCTACATAGGTTTTGAGCGCACCAAACTTCATCTTGGGGATATCCTGGGAACTTTTTGCGAAAGTCTTTTGATCGGTACCCAGAACACTCTTGTCAGTCTCTTTGCTTAGTTTCTCCAAAATGGTGATGAAAACCTCGTGCGATTGATCGAACGCCGACATATCGCGGCGGGTAAGAACCTTGGCTTTATGTTTGGAGGACAAACCGGATAGCTGCTCGTCCGGGATGGGGGCTTTGGAATATTTAAGTAGACTGCGAATGATCCAGTAGAGCCAGTTATCAAACTCTAAGTGACGAATGGCGAATTCCCTTTCTTCCGTGCCAGTTCCCGATGCGGTTCTCAGAACGATGCTCGGCGGGTACCGGGTATCGATAAAAGTGCCTCTATATCCGCCGGGTTTGGCCTCCCAGTTCACCACTTTGTTGAAAAATAGTTTCTTCCAGATCAGGGTTTCTCTGTACTGCAGGCACTGATTATCCCATTCCATATACAGATTGCACTTCGCAAATTTGCCTCGGCTGCCGGGGCCTCTGTAGAAACTCTGCGTTTCGAGTTTGCTGACTTTGGGCATGGCGTCAATCCTTTCTTTGGTTTTGATAATGACGTGCCTGTATACAGGTCAATGCATATTTGATAACTTGATAAGAACACGCTTCCGAGCGGGTAAATGATATTGGAATCAGGATTATGTGCCACATAAATACTTTATCGCATATGCCGGTACGTTAGATGAGTTCATTGACATTTTATTATCCACAGCAGAAAACTGAAGTCAAGAAATAATCGGGTTGCTCTGTGGAGAAGAGGGGGTAAATAATCTTGACATACGAAAGCACTTTCCCTATATACTTCATGTGAAGAATGAAGTACTTATCAAAGCAGGCTGCGGCGGGAGTCCAGGATGAATACCTGATACGTCCCCCTTTGCAAAAGGGGGATACAGGGGGATTTTTCACGCAATTATCAAATCCCCCCTGCCCCCCTTTTCTAAAGGGGGGAATATATGGAATCTTTTTTTCGTAATAATCCTCGTGCCCCCGTGGGGCACCACGAAGGCATGAAAGTCACCCTCACCCTCACCCTCTCCCATCGAGGGAGAGGGTAATCGGATACTTAGGATACTTATATATGGATAAACAGGATAAATCTGCATCTGTCCAGCAAATGATTGCCAAAGTCATCAATACTGTGGATGCCCGGCAGGCAAAACTGGGGAAAAATGCGCCCATGCCGTCGGGTCCCCTCTTCACATTTCTCTTAGGTGCGGGGTTCAGCGTCACTGCGGGCGTACCCGATGTCAGGCACCTGGTTTCGGCGCTGGAATATTTCAGGAAAAGTCCGAAAACTACCTGGCAGGAAATATTTGATAGTACATCCGACAAGCCCTACGGACCGGTAAAACTGACAGGGGTTGAACTTACGGAGTACTATTTCCGTATCATGGCAAAGATTCTGCCCCTTCCGCAGGCACGGCATGATTTTATCACAGCAGCGGTGCAGTGGGCCGCTTCAAAAAGAATGCAGATGAACCTGGAAGGTATTCTGCTTTCTTCCATTCTCATTGCAGGCACCGGTGGGAACGTGCCCTTAAGCAGGAGCCGTTCAGACAGGCACTGGCTATCCAGGTGCTTCGCACGACATGTCTTCACCACAAATTTTGACGAGGTTCTTCCCACAACGTTCTACTACGGAAACCAGCCGGTGGAGATTATTGACGGCAGCGCTGAAAGAGGGATTAGCGCGGCTGCGGAATATCCCGTGATTGCCTACCTGCACGGCAGGCACCTCCATTTTGATATCCGGAACACTCCGCAGGAACTGAAATTCAAAAGCCGGACAAAAAAAGATAAGGACAAGACGAAAGAGGTCGACAGGGATATATTTATCCAGTTCAGGAATCTTCTCCGCTCAACAGGGCTCATTGTCATAGGATATTCCGGCGCTATGGATATGGTTACGGAATATATCATTGATGCCATAGATGACCCTAACTCTCTCCCTTACGGGCTGTGGTGGGTTGCATACAAGGACATAGGTGTGCTCCATCCCAAGGCGCAGTCGCTGATTGATAACTATGAAAGGGCGTTTTATCTTGACCCCGGCAAGGACGCGGAGCAGCTCATGAGGCTTATCAGCCAGGAGATAGGGATAGACGAGATTTCGGCAATAAGGAAATGGACGAGGCAACTGAAAAAGGTCAGCTCCGGCGTGAATATGTTTCTGAAAAGGGTGCAGTACGATTTCAGGAAGTTCCAGATGGATGCCGCCATGGCAAGCCTGACATGTTCTGATGCTGAGATAAGGGATATTCTCAACCAATGGCAAGAGATGGAAAAATATGTTCTGGCGCACGGCGATAAGGTATTTGTGGGTGAGCTTCTGAGCCTTGTTACAAAACTGATGGTAAGCGCAGGCGCTATGGATGATGCGGCAAAGCTTTACGGCGAAGCAATTGCCTTAGCCGGCAAAACGGGAAACGAGAAGAAGCTTGGGCAGGACCTTCTGGGAATGAGCAGTCTTTATTTTCTTGAAGGGAATCTTGAAATGGCGGGGAATTCCGCTGTAACGGCCTTTGACCTTTTTAGAAAGTACGGGATGGGCCTCGCCGAGGCGGGTGCAATCAGAGTGCTCGGCGATATCTGTCTGATGAAGGGAGACACCGATACGGCGCGAAAAAAATATAGGGAAGCCGCAGAAAAATGCGGCGGGGAGAGTCATGCAAGGGAAATGGCGCATAACATCAAGGGCCTTGCGGATATCCTCATGGTAAGCGGGAAATATGGTGAGGCGCGGGAGAAGTATGAAGAAGCGCTCTCCATGCACCTTGATGACGGGGATGAAATATGGGCGGCCGCCGACAGGAGGGGCATCGGCGAAAGCTTTCTGCTGGAAGGAAAGCCCGAAGAGGCGGAAAAATTATTTGAAGAATCCCTTGAATCGGAACGCGGCATGGATTACGGAAGAGGTGTCGCGTACGACCTCAAATACATGGCGGATGTCTGTTCCCTAAGGAAGGATTTTGACAGGGCGGGCATGTTTATCAGTGAGAGCCGGGAGCTTTTCAGCATAATGAAGGATGTGCGCGGCGAACTTGAATTAAAAAGAACGGAAGGGTTGAATAATCTTCGCATGGGTGACAGGGATACGGCCCTTCGGAGATTATCTGCGGCCTGCGCGGAAGCAAAAGATCGCGGGTATATGCTGATTGCCGGGATTATTGAAAAGGATATGGAAAATATCCGGGCCCTAACGAACTTCTGACTTGAAGATAAGCTCCATCTGTTTGAGAAATACTTCATGATTTCCCGTGAATGTTGCCGTACCTGCCCTGTGCACGACTGTTTTGAAGCCCCTGTCATTCGCGCCTGAACCCGTCAGAAAAACGCATATGTCCGTGCAGACACCCGTCAGGTGAACCGTTCTTATCCCTACGCTTTTTAGGATTTTTTCAAGACCTGTGCCGTAAAAAGCGTCATACTGTTTCTTAAACACATACATGACGCCCGGATTAGAACGGTTTTTTTTGTACCATTCTGAAAGCCCACCGTAGAGTTCCTGTCCCCACGTGCCTTCAATGTTATGGTCGGGCCATCCTTCAAGCTCCTTTTCTCCCTTTTGATGGCTGTCCATACATATGATAACAGGTTTGCCTTTTTTCAGGAATTCATCCGCCGTCTTAATAATATAAGGGACGATTGCCTGCGCTGGTTTGCCCGCCGAAAGGGAACCCCTGTCATCCACGAAATCATTGCTCATGTCGATGATAAGCAATGCATCCCTGTTCTCCGAGGGGGAATCAGCCATACTGATAGAGGCGAAAGAGAGAAGTAAAAACAATGACAAAAAAGATCTAATTATCATAATGCACCGTTATTGCCGGACTTTTACATCGCACTGCCGTTGAAGCGTATCGCCATGAGGGTGATGTCGTCCGCCCTCGGCGCATCCTGACAGAAGGCATTGACACTGTCCAGGATGCCCGCTATGATCTCATGGACGGAATGATCCCTCAGGGTGTTCATTACCTCTATTAACCGTTTTTCGCCGAACAGCTCTTCATCCCGATTCATGGCCTCCGTAACACCGTCGCTATAGAGTAAAATCAAATCCCCGCGATGAAGCGTCATGGTTTTCGAACCGTACTGAAAGTCTTCCATCACTCCCAGGGCAAGCCCACCCGTTAATTCCATCATCTCGATATCGCTGCCCGGACGAATGATGAGGGGGGGATTATGTCCGCCGTTGGCGAATTGGAGCTGCCCTGTTCGAATATTGAGGATTCCGAGAAATAGCGTAACGAAGAGAAGTGACGGATTATCCATGGATATGTCCTGGTTTACCCGATCGAGGACTGTTTCCGGGGACAAACCCTTTGTTGCCTTTGTCTTTACCATGATCTTGGTAACCACCATGAAGAGGGATGCCGGCATACCTTTTCCCGACACATCCCCGATGTTAAAGCAGAGGTGGTCATCGTCCAGAAAGAAGAAATCAAAAAGGTCGCCTCCGACCTCCCTCGCAGGTTCGAGAGCGGCATATATATCGAATTCCGGCATGTCGGGGAAGGGGGGGAAAACTTTTGGGAGCATTCCCATCTGAATATCATGGGCAATGTGCAGTTCACTTTCGAATCGTTCCTTTGCCGATGTTGTCTCTTCAAGATTTTTTATATAGATCTTGAGATCGTCAGTCATTTTATTGAATGTGTATGCAAGCTTTTCCAGTTCATCGCCTGTCCTGACAATCACCTTGCTTTCCAGGTTGCCTTTCCCTATTTCCTCCACGCCGCGTATTAGGGATAGAAAAGGATTGGTTATCATTTTTGAAAAAGCGAAGGTAATACCTCCGACAATGAGTATAATCACGACAGACAGGATGATGAATGATTGCTGCGCCGTGGATATCCTGCCGCCGATCTGGTCGTTGATATTACGTGAAACGTCGGCGAGTTTTTTTTCAGTCTCCCTGGCGGGTGCGCTGAATTCATCGATATATGTCGCTGCCGCGATAAACATCTGCTTCTTATCCCCCGTATATGCATCGACGACTTTGAGATGCATGTACTTGTCTCTTACCCTCCCGTCAGGGTCCTGCCAGGCATAGTAACCGCTCGCATCCTTCTTTCTTTCTGCGACAATCCTGTTAAGTATTTTCACAAGAGAAGGAAGGGACTCCCTGAAAAGGATCAGAGGGTTCTGGCCTACCAGTTCCGGCTTCGTCGGATGGAAATAATACTCGCAGGTATCCGCATCCATCACTACTATGTAACCGGTTTCTCCTATCTTCTGCGTGTTGATGTCCTGAAACATCTTGTCGTTTTTCAATTGCGAAACTGTCATCCGGGGATGTGTTTTTATGTATATCTGCAACTGCCGCGCGACATCGACAGCCTTTTGTTCTATCATTTTTTCACCAAGGGCTTCCATGGCCCGGGTGCTGTTTTCTATTGCAATGCGGGTGAGGGGGCTGATGCCCTCCAGGGCATAGTTGCCGACTTTAAGGATATTATGAAGGGAAATGAATGTGAATATACTGAGTGACAGTAAAGAAATGCCGACGGATATGGCAAGTATCTTGGTACTAATGCTCAGCCTTAACCTGAATGGTTGCTCTTTTAAAGGTTGCTTGTCCGGTAGTTGATCAGTCATTTTGGTAATCTTATATTTTTATAAAAAAAATACAACTATATTTTGATTGACATAAAAAAAAGAAACAATATCATAAGGGACTAAAGAGAACATTTTGTACCACTAATGAATATTACGGGAGGCGATGCAATGGATGTCACTTTTGAAACAATTAATGAAGCAACGATTGTCGTCATAACCGGGAGGATTGATTCCGCAACCTCCAAGGAGCTGGAAACAAAGCTTATCCCGATTATTAATTCCGGCACCAGGAAGTTGGTTGTTGATTTTGCAAAGGTTGATTTTATCAGCAGCGCAGGCCTCCGCATACTGCTTATTGTAGCGAAAAAGCTGAAGCAAGCGAACGGTAAAATGGCCCTCTGCTGCCTGAAGGATACTATAAAAGAGGTATTTGATATTTCAGGCTTTTCCTCGATCATACCCATTTTTCCTACCAGGGATGAAGCCCTGTTGCTTTAGTCTCCCCCTATAAACCGGACGGCCAGGATGGTGATATCGTCTGACTGAAGCTCCTCTCCGGTAAAATCCTTGACGGACTTTATGATATCCGAGACAAGTTGTTCAAGGGAAGGAGTCCTGCTTATGTCAACAGTATTGATCAACCGGTTGGCAGAATACAGGGTTTTGTCATAATCCATGGCTTCCGTCACGCCATCTGTATAAAGAATGAAGGTGTCTCCGGGATTCAGGACAATTTTTTCCGTTCTATAGGTGCTATCTTCCGTGACCCCCATGGGGAAGCCCGCTGGCAACGTAAGCCACTGGGGCTTCTGGCCGGAGCGGACGATGAGAGGAGGATTGTGCCCCGCATTCGAATACAGGCATTCCCCCGTTTTGATGTTTAATACACCACAAAAAACTGTGCAGAACATCATGGCCTCATTGTCCCGGCACAACTCAACATTGACCATATTAAGGACTTCAGAAGGTGCAATGTCCTGAGAGGCAATTCCTTTCATCAGGGTTTTGGTCACCGCCATGAAAAGGGCTGCCGGTACGCCCTTGTCGGAAACATCGCCAATGGAAAAAAAGAGATGATCTCCGTCAACGAGAAAGAAATCATAGAGATCACCGCCAACCTCCAGGGCCGGCTCTAAAGTGGCATAAATTTCAAACTCGTCTTTTCCCGTAAAGTATGGAAAACGCTTCGGCAGGAAGCTCATCTGGATGGTCCGGGCAATTTTCAGCTCGCTTTCCATTCTCTCTTTGGCGGCCGTCGTTTCCTTGAGGGAGGATATGTACTCCTTCAGGGCCAGCCTCATGTTCTCAAAGGAAGCAGTCAGTTCGCCGACCTCGTCGTCCGATTTTGCGGTGGGAAGTTCAATATCAAGGTTCCCCTTGGCAATATCGGCGGTTTTCAGGGAAAGGGTGCTGATCGGCCCTGTAATCCGCCTGCTTATCCAGACGATCACCAGAAACAGAAAGACAAAACCGGCACTTCCGATGATAAACACCGTCCAGTTCAGTTTTTTCATGTCGGCGAAAAGTTCTTCTTCAGAAAAGACGACCCCTATAGACCAGCCGATGGACGGAAGGGGCGCGTAATAAATCCATGATTTCTTGCCGGTGAAATGACTCTGCATCGGCACGAAACCTTCTTTTCCCCGCACCATATCCCTGCCTATTTTTCGGAGGCCGGGGTCACCGGCGGCTTCCGCAATGCTGAAAATACTTTCCCGCATGATCCAGTCCCTGTTCGGATGGGTCACGATCACCCCGTTCTGGGAGACGAGGAAGGCATATCCGGACTGGTAAATGGAAATCCGCGAAACGATATCCTTCAGCCAATCCAGGGCGATATCGACTTCCACGACGCCCGTGAATCGCCGTTCCCCTTTGATCGTGCGGTAAAAAGGAAGGGAATAGGTGGACATAATCACATTGCCGCCCCCTTCGGAGAAATAAGGCTCGCTCCACACCGGCCTGCCCAGTTCTTTGGGTATGAGGTACCAGTCCCGCAAGAAGTATTGAAACTCCTTTTCCGGAGGAAGCAATCCGAAACTGTTCTTCTTCCTGAATTTGTAGGGAGCGAAATAGCGGGACTGCGGATGGAAGGCAAACGGTTCAAAAGATACAGATGCACCGAATATATCGGGATTTGTATTCAGGATATCCTCTATCGTCTGAAGAAGGTCATCGCGGCTGTAGTGATGATTTTCCAAAGATGATGCGAGGTAGCGGGGGACCTTCTCTACACCGGAAAGAGTCGTTTCGATTTTATTGACCGCTGCCAGGGTCAGATTGCGGGCGTTTTCTTCAACATTTTTCAGGACGAGTTGTCGCGAGTAATAGTAGTTGTACCCGAAGGCTGCAAGAAAGATGCATGTCGTAGCGGATAGAATGAACAGGGAAATCTTGAACGCAAGCTTTTTCCTTTTAGTTTTTCCCGGAGCACTGGACATAAAATTTACCAAAAGAGGGGATATTGTTAATCATGCCCTTCAGCTTAAGCTCTCTGGACACAAGGTTGTAGTCTTCCTCGCGTAAGACACCCATGGGGGTTTTTGCTTCCTGGGGGCTGATAAGGTCTTTCATCCTTTCCAACATCCATTTCTGATGCACCCTGTTTGTGCCGATATGGGCTTCATTCACATATTTCATCACGATATCAAGGGCCTCATCGGGATTGGCGAACGCGTACTTCCACCCTTCGATGGTTGCCTGTACGAAGGCCGAGCACAACGCCCTGTCTCTTTTCACCGTCTCTTCAAGGCAATAAATACCATCTTCAGGGAAGTTCAAACCGTATTTATCGAAAAAGAAGGCCGTTAATTCGTCTTCATCGAGGCCGGAGTTCAGAAGCGTATGATATTCGTTGTACCACATGGCAGAGGCGGCATCGACACCCCCCCGTAAGAAGAGATTAATGGTAAAGGTTTGGGGGATAATTTTGACGTGCAGATTGTATTTGCGAAAAAAAGCAAGGGACTGGAGCTGGAAATCCAACCAGAGGCTGACCCTTTTTCCGTTCAAATCCTGTGGGGATACAATCCCGCTGGATTTCCTGGCCACCAGGATAAAGCCAGATCGTTGAATAATCTGCCCGATGTTGATCACTTTCACGCCGCTGGAGCGTTTTTGGATCGCCGAAGCGAGGAACATGGACGTAAAGTCCGCCTTGCCTTTCGCAAGCGTTTCACAGGGAGGACTGTCCGGTCCGCCGGGCAGGATAACGAGATCGATGCCATATTTTTCATAGATGCCTTTTTCCTTGGCCGCATAATATCCGGCGAATTGCGCCTGATGGGTCCACTGAGGGAGAAAGGTCACTTTTTTTAGATTTCCGCCGAGGGCAGAGGGTGGTGCGACAAGGAAGATTGTGACCAGAATAAAGAAAACCAGAATATTAAAACGTGATTTCATAAAGGCGTCTGTCTCCCCCCTCCCTCAATCCCTCCCACCAGGGGAGGGAAGTTTAAGGAGCTTAAGTTAAAAGCATTGCTCAGCAGCCCCTCTCACCAGGGGAGGGAAGTTTGGGGAGGGGAAGCTTTTTAGGAGGTGATGTCAAGATTTATGTTCTGTCTTGCGTACCATAAGGGTGAGAATATTTTTTCCCGCCTCACGCTTGTATTTTATGTCATCCATTAATCGTTTAACAAAGTATACCCCCAATCCCCCGATTGGGCGTTTATCAATCTCAGCGGATACGTCCGGTTCACGGACAGACAATATATCGAATGGTACACCTGTATCTGCGATTTCTATGACAAAACTCTGCGTATCGGCAAGCTTGCAGTTAATCTCTACGTTACCGTTAAGACCGCTATCTTTGTAGGCATAATTAAAGATGTTGACAAGGACTTCCTCCAGGGCCAGTTCTATCTCGCTTATCCTCTCATTGCTGAATCCCTGCTCTCTGGCGCAGGAGGACACGAAGTCCATGAAATTATAGAGGGAGTCTAATCTTGCAGGCAATGTAATAGTTGCGGGTATGGCCATAAATTTGACCTACTTCAATGCATCTTCCTGGGTTTCAAATATCTTGAAGATGGTACCGAAACCCGAGATATTAAAAACATCTTTAACGGGTCCCCGAAGGCCGGAGAAAAGAATCTTCCCTTCTTTTGCCTTTAACTGTTTTGCCGCAGCGAGGATGCTTCGCAAGCCCGTGCTGCTGATGTATTCAAGCCCGCTGAAGTTGAGAAGAAAAAAAGTTTCGCCCTGGGCAATCAAATTCGAAAGCGCTTTTTCAAATTCCGGCGCCGTAACGGCATCGATTTTGCCTTTGACGGAAACAACAACCGTATTCTTTTCTTTCGCTGTCTGAATTTCCATAAATGTCACCCCATACTTCCTGATTAAATATTTTTGAATTTAACAAGAAGTCCTTTTTCAATTAATTCCATGGGGCATGATCGCGACAGAGCCAGGTTGTCTGCCATTGAGAAGTCAGTTCCCGGCAGATGGTCTTGCCGTACTTCTCTTTAAGTCGATTGGGTATCTGATTGAATAATCTATAGAGTCCCGGCCTTCCATAAAGTTGCTCCTTGCCCTTTAACATGGCTTCTTTACCTTCACCCTCGGGAAGGGAGCTTCTTCCATGGACCGCACTCACCGCCATGACGGCGCCGACAAGGGCTCCGCAGGTGTCCCCGTAGAGACCGATACCGCCTCCAAATCCAGTTGCCATTTTCTTTGCTTCTGCAGGTAATCCTGTTTCAACCAGACTTAACACTGCCTCAGTAACGCACTCGGCGCAGTTGTACCCCAGAGAAAAATTTTTCCTTGCCCTTTGTCTGATCGCTTCAATCTTTTCTTCCTTAGCCATTTTTCACTCCTCCTTTGTTTGTTATAATGACCGGTGAGTCGTCTTGCTCTAAATCCCCCTTGATCCCCCTTTGCAAAGGGGGAAACCATGAACTCCTCCCTTTGGCAAAGGGAGGTTGGGAGGGATTTTTAATGAAGGTATATCTGGTGTAATTCTTTCAAATCGGCTTTCAGGAATTTCTTAATATTGTTCCAGTCAGGATAGCTAATCCGGTCTTTCGTCAGGTGAGCTAAACCGATTATTTGACTATGACTATATCTGCTCCTGGTGTAGATTTTTCTGCCGCCGAGGCCGATTTCACCCTCCGGTTTATCACACCCCATCAATACAGAATTTGTAAGGGTATCAAAAACGTTAAGGCCTTCCGTTATTATATATCGCGGCATGAGGGTATCGATAATATCATTTACCTTGCTAAAACAGAACATTTCCAGTTCATTCCTGAGGTCTTTCCCCATAGTTTCCCATTGTGCCTCATTTTCACTGCCGAAGAAAACCAGATTGAGTTTTACACTGCCTTCCAACCAATCATCCTTTTCGATGCTTTCGAACAGGTATTTCGTCTTTCTTGCTATCTTCGATTTATGATAAAAATATTCATGAGCTTCCGGGAGCAGGCTGTCCTCGTCTTTACTAAAAGGCTTATCGTCATTGCCGGGATTGTATCCGATAATCATCAGGTCTGGATTTATACGAACAGGAGAGTAGAATACCCGAAAGCCATGTTCACTGAAACCGTATTTGTACTCGAAAGTTTCCCATTTTTCACAGACTTCATTTATTAAATCTTCAGCCCATTCCTGTATATCCATGTAAACGTAACTTCCTTCCTGCCTTCCTCTGTAATAGTAATTAAAATGTCGTTTATAATGATGCCACGTCCGTACTCTATTCAGGCCGATGTTAATAGACAGCAACATCAGAATATTCTGCTAAAAAAGAGATGCAATAAAATTATTCTTTATCAAAAAATAACTGAGTTAAGAGGGCATGTCAAGTTAAAAGGGGTATTACAAAGAATGGAAGACCGGTTTGAAATCTTGCTTGCGATTTATGGTATGGGCGTGGTAAGCAAAACATAATATTTAAGCACCGCTTGTCTTCCCTTCGTAATACGACACCTCATCGTAATCGACGAGTTGAGACCTTATTTGAGAAACATGCAAAAGATGAAACCGTTGTGCAGGACTTCCCTGAAGACAGATTGAATATGGATTCCGGCGCCCCGAGCAATGTCTGGTTGTGGAATGTTGCAGAGTAACACTATGAACCATGAAAATATACACCGCCTGACATTAGGCGGCAGAGAAATTATTCTGATCGGTACTGCCCATGTTTCGAGGGACAGTGCCGAACTGGTAGAGAAGGTTATTTCAGAGGAAAGACCCGATGTTGTTTGTGTTGAACTCTGTAAAGCGCGTTTCGATGCCATCATGCAGAAGGATAAATGGCATGGAACCGATATTGTGAAAGTGGTTCGTGAAAAACAGACAGCCCTGCTCTTATTCCAGTTGATCATGCTATCATTCCAGAAAAAGATCGCTCAAAAATTTAACATTACTCCCGGAGAGGAAATGATCCGGGCGATCAGTAAGGCGGTAGAAATCGATGCGGAAGTTGTCCTTGCTGACCGGGAGATACGTGTCACCCTCCTCCGGGCCTGGCGAATGATGGGTTTCCGGAGTAAGGTGAAGGTTATTCCGGAAGTGATTTTCTCCTTGTTTATCACACATGAGATTACGGAGGAGGAAATAGAACAACTCAAGAAACACGATGTGCTGGAGATGGCATTGCAGACAGTCGGCGAAAAGCTGCCTGACTTGAAGGCTATCCTGATCGATGAGAGAGACCAATACCTCGCGCATACCATAAGCCATGCTCAAGGCCGTAAAATTGTTGCCGTCGTGGGCGCCGGGCATATTCCCGGCGTTATAAATAATCTCGGCAGGGAAATCGACGTGGAAGCGATTAATCAAATCCCACCGCCTGGCCTCTGGTCGAAGCTTGCAGGATGGGTATTTTCGGTTGCCGTTATTGGTCTTTTCATTGCCGGTTTTTTTTATTCGGGCTCTGAGGCAAGCGTGAACATGATCAAGTGGTGGGTCGTGATCACGGCGACATGTTCTGCTGTCGGCGCCCTGATCCTTCTGGCTCATCCGCTTACAATCGCGGCTTCAGCTATTGCTGCACCCATTACCACACTCCATCCGCTGATAGCCGCCGGGTGGGTTGCCGGCCTGGTTGAAGCGACAATCCGAAAACCCCAGGTTAAAGATTTCCTCGACCTGACAAACGATATTACATCCATACGAGGATTCTTTCGTAACAAAATTACACGAATTCTCCTCCTTGTCGCCTTCGTCAACATCACAACCTCTATCGGCACCTTTGTGGCAATTCCGGTAATACTGAGGTATTTTTAGGTTTGTAAAATGTCCGTAAGAGAAAAAAACTCAATGCTTTGTCCAAGTTGCCGAAAGCTCATCAGCTCTGATGAACCGGCATGCCCCTATTGCGGGTTGTCAAAACCTGGATCGCGGCTGAAAAAACTTTTTTTAAACAGATTTTCAGCGGCTTCCATCGATGTGGTTAAAATCTTAATATATGTCAATATTACCTTCTTTGTCCTATCGATATTCTTGAACCCGTCGGGTCTGGGGTTATCGGCAAATCCCCTGAACTTTTTATCCCCATCCGATAAGAGCCTCTTCCTTCTTGGTGCAACGGGAACCATGCCGATTAATTTTTATGGCCGCTGGTGGACACTGGTCTCAGCTTCCTTCCTCCATGGCGGTATCCTGCATATCTTTTTTAATATGGCCGCGCTGGGTCAACTGGGGCCGTTTGTTTTACGTGAGTTCGGGTTTAACCGTTTTTTTATTATCTATAGTGTGACGGGTGTTGCAGGGTTTTTCATGTCCTATTTAGCAGGCATTCCCTTTACTATCGGTGCATCGGCCAGCATCTGCGGTCTCATCGGCGCCATTCTCTATTATGGGAAAAGCAGAGGAGGCTCTTATGGAGAGGTTATTTACAGGCAAGCCATGGGATGGGTTGTCGGACTTGTCTTATTCGGCCTTCTGGTGCCGGGGATCAACAACTGGGCACATGGGGGAGGTATAGCCTCAGGCGTTCTGTTTGCTTTTTTGACGGGTTATCATGAAAAGAAAAGCGAAACCCTCCTCCATCAGGTTCTGGCAATAGGCTGTATTGTTTTAACCACTGTTATTTTGCTATGGGCCATACTTCAGGCAGTGTACTATTCTTTTAGCGTTTCCGTCTTCTGAAATCACATTGACAAGTTTACCATATTATCCTAACATGAAAACACACTAAATTTTCTCTATGCCCGCCTTTATCGGGAGGAATTCCGAGTATATTAGGCAAGTTTCGTAAGGAGGTTAGCTGGCAGATGAATACGGAAAAGAACATTATATCGAAGAACATTCATTGGTTACGGTTATCCCTCATAGGTATACTGCTGATCGTAGGCTGCGATACTGCATTAACAGTGGGCGATAAAACAATCGGCGTCAGTTCCGGCAATTTCATCTATACAGACGGATATTTAATGGCGAGTTACAACTACCCCATCGATAAGGTCTGGAAGGCATGTGAACAAACCCTCGCGGATATGAAAGCGTCTGTCGTTGAGAAGAATCTTAAGATAGCGTCGGGTACTATGAACGCCATCGTCTATGATGAGAAGATCCAGATATTGGTTGAATATGAGTCAAAGAATCAAACCTTAGTGTCCGTTCGCGTAGGTTTGTCGGGCAATAACATTGCATCACAGCTTATCCTCGATAAAATTACCAATAACCTCCTGAAACCTGCTATTGTGGAAAAAAAGTAATTTATACCCCCTATACTTATTGAAATTCTTTTCTTTGAGGAGTGCCGCCGCTTCGATGAGTGCCTCGTCGTCTCTCTTGTGGTCTTAGGGAAGAACCTGCTATCATGACACGTTGAGTAATAATCCCTTGAGATATCGGCCCTCCGGGTGCGCAAGATTTGTGGGATGATCCGGGCCGGGTCCCAGGGTTTGAAGCAATCGGGCAGTTTTCCCGGCGTCACGCACGGCGCCGAGGACAATCTTTTGGAAAAGCATCTCATCGATATAGTTGGAGCAGGAAAATGTGGCGAGTATTCCACCCTCTCTGAGGGAGCTCGCGGCCTGCAGGTTGATATCCTTGTATCCCCGCGCCGCTCTTGCCACGTCCTTTTTTGATTTTGCGAAGGCTGGCGGGTCCAGAATAATTACATCGAAGAGTTCATCCATCTCACGGAGGTAGGTAAATACATCGGCCCGGAAAGCAGGGTGCTTGTCTGTTGAAAAACCGTTTCTCTTCAGATTCCAACGGGCTGTCTCATTTGCCGTTTCCGATGCTTCAACGGAAATCACGCGACTGGCGCCCCCACGGGCGCAGTAAACGGAAAAAGCGCCGGTGTATGAGAAGCAGTTAAGAACGGCAGCCTGGATACTGATCTTTTCAAGAATTTCCCTGTTTGGCCGTTGATCAAGGAAGAAGCCGGTCTTCTGCCCTGTAATTATATCCACGTTAAAGTGCAGGTGATTTTCGGTAATCTCGATCACGTCGGGCAGGTGTTCACCATAAACGAGGCCGGTATGATCCTCTAACCCTTCCAACTGCCGTGATCGTCCCTCGCTTCGTTCGTAGATGCCAAGGGGTTGTATCTCTTCAGAGAGGACTGTTAGAAGAGTCTGACGGTGTTTCTCCATGCCCGCTGTTGCTATGGATAAAACTAAATAATTGTCATATCTGTCGACGACCAGTCCCGGCATCCAATCACCTTCAGCATTGATCAGGCGATATGCCGTTGTTCCCTCCGGTACAACTTTCGCCCTTAAAGCCAGTGCCGACCGGATGCGCTTTTGCCAGAAGAGGTGATTGACAGATGTCGATGTGTCGCTCGTCAGCAGTCTAAATGAGATGTCCGAGACGTGGTTGTAAAATCCCAGGGCCAGGGGGTCCCCTTTGTGGGTTACCGCAACAGCAATGTCGCCGGGTTCAGGTTTTCCTTCCACGGAGGCAATTGCGCCGGAAAAGATCCACGGATGCCCCCGAAGCAGCGAGGCTTCACGACCTGGTTTGAGGAATATTTTGGGATATCTTTGTCTCACGGCAAGAGGAATAATGTTGTTTTCCGGTAATGTATCGGCTTATTCCTTAAAATGCAAGGGCCTTTACACGAAGGTGAACAAAATTTCTTTTGATAATCACCATTTCTTTTGATACGTTAGTCACACCCTGGGAAAAAGGAGATACAGAGAAAATATGTATGCAGTCATCATGGCCGGCGGCAAGGGTACGCGTTTCTGGCCCAAGAGCAGAGAGAAGATGCCCAAGCATCTGCTGGATATTGTAAGTGAAAGGACCATCATCCAGGAAACCATTGACAGGATACTCCCTCTTATCCCTGCGGAAAATATCCTGATTGTCACAGGTCTCAGTCATGCCGATGAACTGATGAAACAAGCGCCCCAGATCCCTGAGGAAAACATCATTATTGAACCGGTCGGCAGAAATACCGCGCCCTGTATCGGCCTTGCGGCGCTCCATATCAAGAGAAAGTCTCCTGATGCCGTCATGGTTGTATTGCCGGCTGACCATCTGATTAATGATGCGGTACAGTTTCGCCGCCTCCTTTCCCTTGCCGCAGAAATGGCACGTCGAGGCGATTATTTACTCACCATCGGCATCAAACCTACTTTTCCGGAAACCGGGTATGGGTACATCGAACAGGGGTCTCTGAAAGCTACGATCAAAGGTGAAGAAATTTATGAGGTAAAATCTATTCGGGAAAAACCCGCCCTTGATCAGGCGAAGGTTTTTCTGGAAAAAGGGGGTTTCTACTGGAACAGCGGAATGTTTGTCTGGGGGGTTGACGCGATATTGCGGGCGATCGGGCGGTGGCTTCCCGAACTTCATAAGGGTCTGTTGCAGATTGAAGACTCAATAGGAACAGAGCAGGAAAAGGAAATGGTCAACCGTGTGTATCGCGCGATTACATCCAGTTCCATTGATTATGGTGTTATGGAAAAGGCTGATAATGTCCTTCTCATGAGGGGAGATTTTGGCTGGTCTGATATGGGAAGCTGGGATTCCCTCTGGGAGGTGTCGGAGAAAGATGAAAATGGAAATGCCGCACATGTGCGTGGTCTTTTTGTCGGCGTTGAAGCGAAGAATACTCTCATCCACAGTCCCCGGAAGTTGGTCGCCCTGGTTGGGGTGGAAGACCTGATTGTGGTCGAGACGGAAGATTCTCTTCTTATCTGTAAGAGGGGCCGTTCCCAGGATGTAAAGAAGGTGGTGGAGATCCTGGAAGACAAAAATATGAAGGAATATCTTTAATGGTTGTCATGTCGGGAAAATTTATTCTGGCCTCCGCCTCTCCCCGCCGTATTGAGCTTTTGACTCTCCTCGGGTTGCGCTTTGAGATCATGCCGAGCCTCGTTAATGAAGCGTTTATGGAGGGAGAGACGCCGAGGGAACATGTCTTGCGGCTCTCGGAAGAAAAGACGCGGAGCTCGTCCGTTCTCCATCCGGATGCCTGGGTAATGGGCGCGGATACCATTGTGTTCATCAATGGTGAAGTTCTTGGCAAACCCCGGACGCCTGATGAGGCGAAAGAGATGCTGGGCAAGCTGAGCGGGCGTGTTCATACGGTATTCACCGGCTTTACCGTCGCACGAAAGAATGCTCATGTTCTCATCAAGGATGCAATTGAGTCTTCCGTCCGATTCAGGGAAATTCCAGAGGATGAAATGGCGTGGTATATTCAATCGGAAGAACCGTACGACAAGGCGGGAGGATACGCCGTACAGGGTATGGGGGCCTTCTTCATCAAGGAGATATTCGGTTCGTATACGAATGTCATGGGTCTTCCCCTGTGCGAGGTCGTGGATGTGCTGAAAAGTGTCGGGGCAATAGCGTTTAACGGAGGAAGCCATGGAGTCAACCGTAAGGGCTAATATTGCGCGCATAAGAAATACTGTTGCCGATGCGGCTGTACGGTCCGGCAGAAATGCGTCCGATGTCAGGCTCATGGCCGTGACCAAAACGGTGGGTGACGACCTGATTATGGAGGCCATCGAGGCAGGTGTTGATATCATCGGGGAAAGCTACATCCAGGAGGCCAAGAGAAAGATTGAAAAAATGGGGAGAAATATCGAGTGGCATATGATCGGCTATCTTCAGAGCAACAAGGCCAAATATGCGGTGAAGCTCTTTGATATGATCCATTCCGTGGACAGGATGGATTTGGCTCACGAACTCGACAGGAGAGCGAAAGCTGCTGACCGTGTAATGAAAATCCTGATCGAGGTTAACGCCAGCGGGGAGGAGACAAAAAGCGGTGTTCCCTCTAAGGAAGCCATACAGTTGATCAGGGACGTTGCTTCCCTCAACAATCTTTCGATACAAGGTCTGATGACCATGCCCCCCTGGTTCGATGAACCCGAAGATGCGAGACCCTATTTTATAGCACTGCGGGAACTGAGGGACAGGATTATCGATGAAAATATGGAGCGTGTCGAAATGCGGGAACTCTCCATGGGCATGTCGGGAGACTACGAGGTTGCCGTGGAGGAGGGCTCAACCATCGTGAGGGTTGGAAGGAGCATCTTTGGGGAAAGACCATCGGTAATACCGCCCAGTTAAGGAGGAGATATGAAGCATTTCAAGTGGCAGATCATTTTGGGTGTATCCCTGATCACCCTCTCTGCGATTGTTTATTTTATTCATTACCTTATTTTCAGGGATGCCCATCATATTTTTTCTTTATTTCTCAGTGATATCGCCTTCGTCTTTATCGAAGTCCTCTTAGTTACCATGATTATTCATGAAGTGCTTGCTGTCAGGGAGAAGCGCATTCTTCTTGAAAAATTAAACATTGTCATAGGATCTTTTTTCAGTGAAGTGGGAAAAGATCTCCTGAGGTTATTCTCGGCCTGTGATCCTCAAGCGGAGAGAATTCGACAGGATCTGGTGGTGACAGACAAGTGGTCCGATAAGCAATTTATCGATATGAGCAATCGTTTGAAGCAGTACAACCAGGAAATTGATATTACGAAGAGTGACCTGGAAGGACTGAGACAGTTACTTATTCGAGAAAGGGAGTTTTTGCTTCGTCTTTTGGAGAACCAAAATCTTCTTGAGCATGATACGTTTACCAATCTTCTCATGGCCGTGTTTCATTTAACGGAAGAAATGGAATCACGGGCTGATATTATGCAGCTTTCGGAAGCGGACAAGAAGCATATAGCCAATGATATGAAAAGGGTATATAGCCTGCTGATTTCGGAGTGGCTAAGCTATATGAAGCACCTGAAGGAAAATTATCCCTACCTCTTTTCCTTTGCCATGCGGACGAACCCCTTTGATCCGAATGCCTCGCCGGAGGTAAAAGAATAGCATTACAAAACCTGAAGTAAAGGAGATAAAAGAACATGAATAAGACTGCATTCTACAAATTGAGTTACGGCCTGTACGTTGTCAGTTCAATGAAAGATGGTAAGTTCAACGGACAGATTGCCAATACGGCTTTTCAGGTGACATCGGAACCGCCGACCGTTGCGGTGAGCATCAACAAGCAAAATCTCACCCATGAATATATCCAGGCAAGCAGGAAATTTGCAGTCTCCGTCATATCGAAGTCGGCGCCGATGCCATTTATCGGTCTTTTTGGTTTTAAATGCGGAAGGGATATCAACAAATTTGAAAATGTAAATATCAAGCTTGGAGGAACGGGGGTTCCCGTTGTGCTGGATAATGCCATAGCCTATATAGAGGCCGAGGTGATCAATCAGATGGACTGCGGCAGCCATACGATCTTTGTCGGTCAGGTGCGGGACTGCGATGTCCTCAAAGAGTATGAAGAACCAATGACCTATGCCTATTACCAGGAGGTAAAACGCGGAAAGGCTCCAAAGACGGCGCCGACCTATCAGGAAGCTCCCAAAAAGGACGAAAAGATGGCCAGTTATACCTGCTCAGTATGCGGATATACCTATGATCCGGTAAAGGGAGACCCTGATTCAGGTGTCAAGCCCGGAACATCATTTGAAGACCTCCCCGCAGACTGGACATGCCCCGTCTGTGGCGCCGATAAATCCAAGTTCGAGAAAGAAGGTGTTTGACACAAAAATAAATAAATGTTAAATAATTACATAAATATATGATTGAGTATGGGGGGTCATTCATTATTTCTTCGCCTGTAACTATATGTCTATAGCGTAAGCTGATGTTCCCTACGATGTGCGTATAAACCGTGTTTGGACAGACCACAAAATTGGAAGGATAAAAGGAGGTAAAGAGATGTTAAAAAAAGCACAATTAACAAAACAGATCTCGGTAACTGTGGTCAACAAAATTGGTGTGTTGGACGTAATGGCAGGGTATCTGGCGGATCGCGGAATCAACATCGAGGCGATTGCAGGCTATGAAATACCAGGGTCAAACCAGTCTACAATCATGATGGTCGTAGACAATACCCGCCGTGCAAGCGACGCAATAAAAGAGAGAGGGTTTGGTACCGTTGAGGAAAACGACGTAATCCTGGTTGAACTCGATAACAACCCGGGAGCGTTAAAGACCGTTACGGGTTTGTTGGTGCACAAGGGGATCAATATCAGATACATCTATGCAACGACAAGCATTGAGGCATGTCCTGTAAGGGTGATCATGTCGACAAGTGATAATGAAGCGGCCTTTATTACGCTGAAAAAATCCGTGGTGAAATAGAAGCTGTGATTATTTCTCAGGAAGCGTTGAAACGTACTATCCTGGAGCGGCGACGACTTGGTGTGACGTTAGCGTGACCTTCCTGTTGGGAGTTGGGGGCCGTTAACGTTGCGGAATGCCGGGAAGTTGGTGTTATTATTTAGAGGGAAAGTGTATGACAGAATGTCCCTTCTGTGCGGAGATTATCAAAAAAGAAGCGGTTGTCTGTCAATTCTGTGGTAAAGATCTTCCCCAATCCGAACCCCATTTTAAAAGCATCTTTTATTGCCCATCATGCCAAACAAAAGATTCTTATTGTGACTCAACGAACAGAATATTTTGTCCCCACTGTAGAGATTATATTAAACGAAGTTACTGAAGATTGAATCCTTTTTGCAACTAAATGGGAGAAATACCAACAATAAAAATCTCCTGTTTTTCTGTGATGGTTTTCCTCCTTGAAATGAAAAGAGACTCACTATGAATACGACATCGGAAAGAACAATTATAAGCACTCCCAACGCCCCCAAGGCTATCGGTCCTTATGCCCAGGCAATCCGGTATGGCGATCTGTTATTTGTTTCGGGGATGATTCCCATTGACCCGAAGACGGGTGAATTACTAACCGGGAATTTCGAGGCGGAAGTGACACTCGTTCTTGAAAATCTCAAGGCAGTGGTAGAAGCGGGCGATATGAGCCTGAAGAATGTCCTGAAAGCCTCTGTCTTTTTAAAAGACCTCGGTAATTTTGGAAAATTCAACGAGATTTACAGCAGATATTTTAGCGATATTCTCCCTGCCCGCGAGACCGTTCAAGCAGCCCAATTGCCGCGGGACGCATCAATTGAGATTTCAGTAATTTGCGGGAAGTGACGGGATAAGAAAAAGGCTTCCGGCTTTCTTGCCTTCGGCTCGAAATGACCGTTTGATAGTCCCTCAGATGCCTTTTGCATCCACTAAAAGCCATTGGAAGATATCCGGCAGGCGGGCCTGCCATGCCTCCTCGTTGTGGAAATGATTCTGCGCCACGACATAGCGCAGTTCATGGTCTCCTATGCCAAGGCTTTTCAAATGGTTGTAAAAATCTTTCGTCGCCTCAACGTAATCCAGGTGGGAAGTAGAGAACCAATACTGTTCGAGCGATCCCGTATCCATGTAAATTTTGCACCAGCGACCGGTGGGACTGTACCAAAACCGGAATATCTCGCCGTCCGCCCACATAACCGCAGGGGAGACAGCGCCGATCCTGCCGAAAATGCCCGGGTGTAGCCTGCCTGTTACGAGGCTCATCAAACTGCCAAGACTTGATCCCATCACCCCGGTCCAATGGGGCTCCGTAAGAGTGCGATAGCTCTGATCAATAAACGGCTTCAGATGATTGACCAGGAAGTCGACGAACAGCCATCCGCGCCCGCCGCTCTCTACAGCCGGTTCCCACCAGGGAGAATATTCCGAAAAGCGGTCAGGCAGGTGATCGACGGCAACGATGATCCAGGGCAGGATTCGACCTTCCATGACGAGCCAGTCCATGGTCGTGTTTGCGCACCACGTATGGTAAAGGGCCGACTCCGGATGGCTGAATACATTTTGTCCGTCAAACATGTAAAGCACCGGAAGGCGCCGTTCCGGTTCCGAATAACAGGCATCCGGGGTATAGATGCGTAACGTTCTTACCGTCCTTTCCGGGTAGGAATAAAAATCACGGATAATCCGAATGTCACTCATGTTTGGTCAAATTGAATAATGGGCATGTTTCGTCTCTATTTGTCATTCCCGCGAAAGCGGGAATCCAGTAATGATTTCGTGGTTCTCCGCTTGCGCGAGGGCAGTGTCTGGACTCCCGCCTCCGCGGGAGTGACATGGTTTTTGACTTTTTACGAGTTCATCAACCTTAAAGCTTATATCGCTGTTTTCAAACAGGGTTACGGATAGTGTCCCGGCCATAAGAAAGCTTATGCCTTCCATACCCTCTTCAGGCGCAGCGAATTGCTGACCACAGATACGGAACTCAATGCCATGGCGGCTGCGGCAAACTCCGGATTGAGAAGAATTCCGAAGAATGGATACAAAACACCTGCTGCAACGGGAATTCCCAGTATGTTATAGAAAAACGCCCAGAAGAGATTTTGTCTGATTACCTTCATGGTCTCGAAAGAGAGCCTGATTGCCATGGGCACCGACTTGAGATCGTCCTTTATAAGGGTAATGTCGCTTGCTTCCATAGCCACGTCCGTTCCGGCCCCGATGGCAATCCCGATATCTGCCGCTGTCAGTGCCGGCGCATCATTAATGCCGTCTCCCACCATTGCAACAACCTCACCCTGTTCCCGCAGGCGATTGATTTCGGTTGCCTTATCTGCCGGCAGGACCTCAGCCATGATTTGCTCTATGCCGAGAGCGATGCCAACAGCCCTGGCCGTGCTGATATTGTCTCCTGTGATCATGGCGACCTTAAGCCCCATGTCCTTCAGTGTGGTAATAGTTTCTTTTGCCGATTCCCTGGGAACATCGGAAAGGCCGATAATTCCGATGGCCTTACTTCCTTCGGCAATAAATACACACGTCTTTCCCTCATCGGCGAGTCTTTTTGCGTCATCGGCAAGTCCGTTAACCTGTATACCTTCTTTTTCCATAAGTTTGAGGTTTCCCAGGAGGCATTGATGACCATTCATGACAGCCCTGGCGCCGAGACCTGAGATGGCCTCAAATTGATCGATATGGACGGACCGCAATTGTTCACGATGACCTCGGTCAACTATGGCCGCCGCGATGGGATGTTCTGAAAGGGCTTCGAGGGCCATGGCAATTTGTAAAACCCTGCTCTGCTCTTCGCCGGGTCCGGCCAGTACGTCAGTAACCTCAAGTTCTCCTCTGGTCAGTGTGCCGGTCTTGTCGAAAACTACGGTCGTGAGTTTGTAGGCCTTCTCCAGACTTTCTCCCCCTTTGATCAAAATACCGTGTTCAGCGCCCAGGCCGGTTCCCACCATAACCGCCGTTGGTGTTGCCAGGCCCAGGGCACAGGGACAGGCGATAACCAGGACGGATACAAAATTTAACAGGGCCCGGCTGAAGACAGGATCGGGGACGAAGAAATACCAGACAACAAAGGTGGCCATACCGATTACAAATACAACCGGTACAAAGATGGATGCAACTTTGTCCGCCAGCCTCTGGATAGGGGCCTTTGATTCCTGAGCCTCCTCGACGAGACGGATAATCTGGGCGAGGGCTGTTTCAGCTCCTACCTTGGTTGCTTGAAATACAAAGCTTCCGCGTTTATTCATGGTGGCAGCGAATACCTGCTGTCCCGCTTCTTTGACGACAGGCATACTCTCGCCGGTAAGCATGGACTCGTCGACGGCAGAGGTTCCCGAAATAACCAGCCCGTCGGTTGGGATCTTTTCTCCCGGCCGGACCAGGATGAGGTCCCCTTTTATGACTTCTTCGATGGGAATATCCACCTCTGACTCATCCCGGATTACTCTGGCTGTTTTTGGCCTGAGCCCCATCAGCCGTTTGATGGCTGCGGAGGTCTTTCCTTTGGCCTTTGCTTCCAGAAGACGGCCCAGAAGGATCAAGGTGATGATCATAGCGGCGCCGTCATAGTAGACATGAGGAGCTATATCGGCGCTTGCGAAAAACCGGGGATAAAAAGTAGCAAGGACAGAGTAGAGGTAGGCTGCAAGCGCCCCTACCGCCACAAGTGTATTCATATCCGTGGTTTTAAGTCTTGCCGCCTTTATGGCGCCGATGTAAAACCTGCTTCCCACCCAGAACACGACGGGAGTCGTGAGGAAAAACAGGAAAATCAGCATGGCCTGTCTCGGAACGGCCATGAGAAAGGGAAACCAGTGCTGCATGGAGCCCATGAAAATAATAACGCTGAGAACCGCACCGACGATAAATTTGATTGTGAGTTCTTTAACTTCCTTTTCCCTCGATGCAGTGACAGGATCTTCACGGGTGTCGTCCGGGACGCCCAAATATTCGTAACCCTGATTGGAGATTATCTTCTCCAGGGCTTCAATGCCTCCCCATTTTGTCTCGTGTGTGATTGTTGCCCTGGCCGTAGCAAGATTAACCGCCACGTCGGTCACGCCGTCAACTGACTTTAGAGCCGACTCCACACGGCGTACACAGGCCGCACAGGTCATGCCTCCGACAGAGATTGAGGTCTTTTCAGGCGACTTCATACCCCGCCTTCCGGATACGTTCTTTGATGGTTTCCATATCAACCGGATCCACCTCATCGAACGCTGCCTCACCGTTTTTAAGATCTACTTTGACGTTTCTGATTCCGTCGATATCCCTCAAGACCTTGGTGACCGCCATTACACAGTGATTACAGGACATGCCCTTGATTTTTATTGTTGTCATAACATCTTCCCCCCTTTATGGATTTGATGTCTCTCTATGGACATCATAATTCAGGCAATAGTGTAAGCAATCTAAATTCAATGATTTTTTTACCATACCTTGAATGCCACTTCAATAAATAATCTTTATGCTGTTGTTCAAAATATCATACAGCAGAATGGCCAAACGGATTAATTTCTTGACAAGACGTTTGTAACTGGTTATTTTAACAATACTTATACTTACATCTTAAGAGCACTTCCTATTGAATACTTTTTTTAAGGGAACTCGGCAAAGCGTATCGATATTATAACCCGCCACAATTGTTTATTTGTGGGAGGAGGTCTACCATGATAAAGCATTATCCTTATGGTACAGGAACAGTCCGGTGGGTTTCCACGGACTGGCTGTATGAAAATCTGAATAAGCAGGAAATGATGATACTCGACGTCCAGCCGAATATTCATGACTACATTGAGGAGCATATTTCCGGGGCCATTTATATCAGTGAGGGATTATTGCGGACCACCATTGATGGGGTGCCTGCCAGGTATGTTCCCCCGGAGACAGTTCAGCCGGTTCTCCGTTATGCAGGACTGAAACCGAAGCTCCCAGTTGTGGTGTATACAGGAACAGGCGCCGCCAAGGGGTGGGGGGATGGTCTGGAGCAGACGATGATGGGATACAGCCTGGCGCGTTTCGGCCATGATTCCATTTATGTCCTTGACGGCGGTCTTGACAAGTGGAAGGGAGAGGGGAAGCCCTTAACGAAACAGTTTCCCAAAACGGAATCGTCCGACTTCACCGTCCGCGTTCAATCCGATTTCTATGTTGATTATAAAGACTTCAAGGCCATGAAGGACCGTGATGGTGTTATGGTCCTGGATGCGCGTCCGGCCGCGGCGTATGAGGGGCAGGCGTTCTGGATCAAACCCGGCCACATCCCCGGAGCTGTCAATGTACCCTGGGCATCTCTGATGGATGATAAAAACAAGCGTCTTCTCAAGCCTGACGAAGAAATAATGGCTATCCTGAATGCAAACGAAGTGAGACCGGATAAAACCATAATCTGCACGTGCGGTACGGGCCGTGAGGCGACGAATGAATTTATCTTCTTCAAGTGGTACCTCAACTATCCGAATGTTAAGATATACGAAGGTTCATTCACCGAATGGACAGCGTACCCGGAAAACCCAACCGTGACGGGTAAAAACCCCCGGTAGGCGGTTGTGGGTGCATCGGGATAGCGTAAATTGAACGGAGATGTGAACGATGCTCTTCAAGCGGATCGAATCCGAAGGTATCGCGCAGTATTCATATATCATCGGTGACGGCAGGGAGGCCGCGGTAATCGACCCGAGGCTTGACTGCGGCATTTATGTGGAGGAAGCCCACCTGGAAGGTTTCCATATACATCATATCCTGGAAACCCACCGTCATGAAGATTTTGTTTTAGGATCGGCGGCGCTGGCTGTGCGAACCGGCGCCGACATCTGGCATGCCGACAGCCAGTGGGATTACCGGTACGGCAGTGCGGTTAAAGACGGCCAGACATGGAAAATCGGGAGGCTCAAACTGGAATCCATGCATTCGCCGGGCCACACGCCGGGGAGCATGAGCTATCTTCTCTACGATCCCGACGGTATGCCCTGGATGGTCTTCACGGGTGATGCCCTTTTTGCGGGTGACGTTGGGCGCGTCGATTTAATGGGTATGGATCGTGCGCCCGAGATGGCAGGCCACTTATACGATACCCTATTCGATAAGCTTCTTCCTTTGGGTGACGGAGTTATTGTTTGCCCTGCCCATGGTCCCGGTTCTGTTTGCGCCGGTGACATCGGTGAGAGGATGTGGACAACCATCGGCCTGGAGCGCCGAGATAATCCTAAATTACAGGTTGCCGATCGGGATGAATTTATTTCACTCACGGCAAAAAAACTGGGATACCCCCCCTATTTCCGGCAGATGGAAAAACTCAACCTTGAGGGAGCTTCCCTCTGTGAGATTCTTCCTGTGCCTCTTACAATACATGAATTTACAAGCGTTGTTCAGGATGCAATCGTTCTCGATACAAGGACGGAGCTTGCTTTCGGCGCCTCATATGTGCCGAAAGCTCTCTCCATATGGTCTGCCGGATTGCCAAGTTTTGCCGGATGGTTTCTTCCCTGCGATAAGCCGATACTTCTGGTCAATGAATCCAACAACCCGGATCAAGTTACCCGATATCTGTTTCGTCTGGGATATAGTAATATTTCCGGTTTTCTTTCCGGAGGGATGCTCGCGTGGCATATGGCCGGCCGGGAAACCTCATCGATTAAAACGGTTGCCGTGCAGTCGTTCTGCTCTCTCCTTGATCAGGGAGCACCGCCATGGATTTTAGATGTAAGGAGCGATACAGAGCTTGAATATGCAGGCGTGGTGACGGGCGCTTATCATATCCATCTGACCGAGCTTATGGGTCGTGTGAATGAAGTCCCCAGGGATCGCACTGTATTTATCTTTTGCGGCAGCGGTCTCCGTTCAATGATAGCTGCAAGCCTTTTGAAACGTGAAGGATGGCAATATCTGGTTGTCGTACTGGGCGGACTGGCAGGCTGGAGATCGGTCAGTTGTCCCATCAGGAGAAATTGAGCTGTTGACACCTTTTCTATATTTATCGTATATAGATCAGATATTTCAGGGAAGCATAAACAAATAAAGGAACCGAAGGGACATAATCAATGATCATCAGATGCTGGGGCGCACGGGGTTCAATACCGGTTTCCGGGGAGGAATACGTAAAGTATGGAGGTGATACAACCTGTCTGGAAATAAGAACAAAAGATGATGAAATCATCGTCATTGATGCCGGATCAGGCATCAGGAGACTCGGTCACAGGCTTATTTCCGAAAAACGCTTTCAATGTACAATGATTTTTACCCATGCCCATTGGGACCATATCATGGGGTTTCCTTTTTTCAACCCCATCTATTCAAAGAAAACACGTATCTCCATGTACGGATGCCCGTTTGCGCAGGTGTCGGTAAAACACATGATCTCTAAAATTATGGCGCCTCCCAATTTTCCGGTCAATTTTGAAAAAATACGGGCCGAGATTGATTACCATGAAGCGTGCCAGAGTGTTTTTACGATAAAATCGATGACAATTACTCCAATCCCGTTAAGTCATCCCAATCAGGGCGTTGGGTATAGATTTGTTGAAGACGGCAAGAGTTTTGTTTTCCTTACGGATAATGAGTTGAGGTTTAAACATCCGGGCGGTGCTGATTTTCAGCATTATCGCGATTTTTCCGACGGCGCCGACCTTTTGGTACATGACGCCGAGTATACGGAGCAGGAATATAAAAAGACGAGGTCCTGGGGACATTCTGTTTATAAAGATGCCTTGCAGTTAGCCCTCGAAGCCAGAGTGAAAAAATTCGGGTTGTTTCATCACAACCAGGAAAGGTATGATAAAGGCGTGGACGAGATAGTTGAAGATTGCCGTGAAGTCGTCGCGAATAATCATGCCGAGTTGGAATGTTTTGCCCTTCATCAGGGGATGGAAATTAAATTGTAGATAAGTGTCTGTTGATTTGAGAGTGAATCATATTTATGGAGGTATGGAAAATGAAGGATGAAGCAAAATCCAGTACAATAAGGGTAGGGAAGAGTTCTAAGGCCGGTATAATTTTATTTGCTCTTTTTGCTCTTCTTCCCCTGCTAACAGTTAGCCCGATAACGGCTTATGCAAATCCTCCAAAGGACGTAACACTTGTATACAATAGTGCCTCGCAAACGTTGGAGGTGACTATAGTGCATGAATCAGCTTCACCCACTTGGCATTACATCAAAAAAGTGGAAATCACAAAGAATGGTACGTCTATCGGTGTTAATGATTACAAGAGTCAACCGGATAAGACAAAATTTGTCTACTCTTATAAGGTGCAGGCAGTCCAAAATGACGTCCTAGAAGTGACCGCAACATGCAATATATACGGTTCAAAAGCAGTAAAATTGACTGTTGGTAAATAGGCACGTTGATTATGGCGGACCTTATTGGTTCTCTCCTGTATTTTCATGCAGGTTTCATGCTTGCAGGATTCTTTTCAATGATGTCGGGTGCAACGGTAGCCATGTTTCTGAGGCGCAAGAGGTGGTGGCTCAGATTTCACAAAGCCGCAGGTATTCTGGGCGCCGTGAGTGTTCTTTTTGGTTTTGCTGCAGTCATCTCCATGATTACTTTTTCCGGTGGAGAGCACTTCGGTGGAACACATACGTATATTGGCGCCGTAACCGGTGTGGTTGCTTTTATAACGCCCTTGCTGGGTATCCTGCAATTTAAAGTTCAAGGTTATTCAGTGGAAATCAGGGTTATGCATCGATGGTCCGGCCGATTCGTTCTCCTGTTCGCAGTTATCACGATTATCTCTGGGTTGCGGCTCGTCGGAATTGTGTGAGGCATAAACAAATTTTAATTTCCCCCAAGCCTTGCTGCAAATGTTTTTGAGCACCTTGGGCGGTAAATTCTCAAATTATGAGGTGAAGGAGAGATTACAAGATGAAGATACTGATCGTTTATTATTCCATGTACGGCCATATCCATCGCATGGCCGAGGCCGTTGCGGAAGGGGCACGTGAGGTTGCCGGTGCGGAAGTCCTGATGCGCCGTGTTCCGGAAACACTTCCGGAAGAAGTCCTCAAAAAAATGGGGGCTCTGGAAGATCAGAAAGGTTTTGCTGACATACCCCTATGTACTATGGATGAGCTTGCCGCTGCCGATGCTATTATCTTCGGAACGCCGACACGCTTTGGAAATATGTGTGGGCAGATGCGTCAGTTTCTCGATGCGACAGGGGGGCTCTGGGCAAAAGGCGCCCTTGTCGGTAAGGTTGGGAGTGTATTTACAAGTACCGGCACGCAGCACGGGGGGCAGGAATCGACTATTCTCAGTTTCCATGTTACCCTGCTCCATCAAGGGATGATCCTGGTGGGGTTGCCGTATTCGTTTCAGGGTCAGACGCGGACGGATGAAGTGAGTGGTGGGTCTCCCTACGGGGCTTCTACGATTGCAGGAAGTACAGGCGCGCGCATGCCGAGTGAAAACGAGCTGGCCGCAGCCCGGTTCCAGGGCCGCCATGTTGCCACGATTACAGCCAGGCTTGTAAAATAACAGGTGCCGGCGTCACGCATTGTATAAGGAGATACCGCGTCTTTTCCTGCAAACGCACTCATTAAAAGATGCAGATTGTTCATGGAAATGTTTGTGAAAGTAAAAATAATTATTTGTATAAATTTCATATCCCATTGTGAACAAACTGCATAATATAATTAGGGAAGTTGGTAGGCTCATCGACTTCCTGGTGAGGATATTACGCGGCTTTAAGCGCAATCAGGGCATTCTGTTGTCTGGTGCTGTCGCCTATTACACCCTGTTATCAATCGTACCCATGTCAATCCTCATCTTAATTGTGCTGTCGCATTTTATAGACGAAGGTCAGTTGGTTCATACATTATCGAGGTATCTGGAAATGATGATACCCGGCTATGCTGCAACTTTGACTGATCAGGCGCGAGTATTTCTTGAGCACCGCAAGGTGATTGGTATTATTGGATTTCTGGTCATGTTGTTTTTTAGTTCCATAGCCTTCACGGTGCTTGAAAACGCCATGTCGGTGATCTTTTTTCGGCGTGTCAGAATTCTCCGTCGCCACTTTCTCGTTTCCGCCATCATTCCGTATGTGTATATCTTTTTGATCGCTCTGGGTATATTCCTGGTATCGTTTATTGCAGGGACATTAGAGATACTGGCAGACAGGCAATTGATAATTTTTGGATGGAGTTTGAGCCTTGAAAACACCCCCGGAGTTGTGCTGTATATACTGGGGATGATTGGTGAGGTGCTTATGCTCACGTCACTCTATCTGGTTATGCCTGTGGGGCGTATTACCTTTCATCATGCTCTGATCGGAGGGATTACCGCAACGATTTTATGGGAGATCACCCGTCGCATACTTGTCTGGTATTACTCGTCCATATCCTTTGTAAATTTAATTTATGGTTCTTTCGCCACAGTTGTAGTGTTCCTTCTCAGTATAGAGGCTGCAGCGTTAATCCTTCTGTTGGGTGCTCAGGTTATAGCAGAATTTGAGCGTAAGGCTGATGAATTAACCAAGGGGGGCCTATCAGACTTTGAGACATGATTCTTATTATGTGTAAGTTACGTTTTTTGACTTTTTTTGCCTTACTTATAGAACATTTCCAATCGGTTATTGTTAATCATCTGACATCTTATAACCTTTCTCATTAAAGAGCCGTAAACAGACATCCACTACTTCAGGGTCATAGAGTATGCCCCTGGTTCCTTTAATATCATACATTGCTACATTAATTCCCCAGGCCGGCCTGTAGGGTCGGTGGGAAGCAATGGCATCCACCACATCGGCGACAGACAGGATCCGTGATTCCACGAGAAGATTGTCTCCCGTTAACCCATTCGGGTATCCCGAACCATTCATCCTCTCATGATGTTCAAGAACCATCCTGGCAATTTGCCAGGGAAAGTCAATATCCTTCAGAATGTCATACCCGGACAGGACATGTGTTTTCATTACCTGGAATTCTGAATCTGTTAATCTCGTCGTCTTGCTGAGAAGCTCTACAGGGACGAATATCTTGCCGATATCATGAATCATGCTTGCTATGCGGATGCCATCGAGCTGATCACTCGTAAGATTCATTTCTGTCCCAATGGCAAAGGCAAGATTAGTCACCCTCAGATGGTGTCCCGCCTTGTAAGCATCATTTTTTTCAAGAGTGAAGGCCATGGCCTGAGCAGTTTCAAAGAGCCGCCGGTATCGGGTTTCTGAGATTTGTATTGTAGATTGGGCATGTCCGGTTTCATCTTCTGATTTTTTCATTTCGTCGAGGTGAAGATGCATTTCATTCAGCTTGCTAATAAGTTCTTGTTTCGTTTTGTCTTCGTCGTTCATTTGCGAAACCTCCATTCATTAATAAGGAAGTTATTGATTTCGTTTCCGGAAAATAAGCGACCTTCTATCATATCCATACCATTATATTATACCATTGTTACAGCGTTTTAAACCACAAAGATAAAATAATTACAATTGATGCCTTTCACATTAAGGATCGAAGATTCCCCGAGGCGGGCTGCGGGGAGCTTCAATGCATATGATCATATATGAACAATTCGTTCAGTGACGCAAATCACAAGAATAGTATTGCCTTTCTTGGCATCAGAAGTGGGGAGTCAGGTTTGGAAAAGGTTTTCAACATGTAACCTTTCCGCACCGGTGCATAGAAATCTCAGAGTTTTGACATAAAATATGGTATGGAGGAAACTCCGGTTTTCATGTATAATTCGAACGAATTGTTTTGTTTCCTTGATGGTAACGGCCAAGATTAGTTGAATCGCAATGAGGGTGTCATGCACAAAGGAAAGGGATGCGCAGGATTGAACAGGAGAGATTTCTTGAGAGTTGGCCTGCTCGGGACCACATCGGCTCTGCTCGGGTGGGAAAACCTTGCCGAAGCCATGAACTATGCATCATCGGGGGACTTCGTCTTTCCCACACCTGTCTATCGAACCCTAGGACGAACAGGAATGAAGATTACGGTTGTAAGTTTCGGGGCGATGCTTACACCTGAGGCAGAGGTGATGAGGGTCGCCTTTGATCACGGCGTCAACTATGTCGATACCGCGCGGCGATACATGGGAGGCAAAAACGAGGAAATCGTCGCAAAGGCCTTGAAGGGCAAGCGTGACAAGATATATGTGGCGACGAAGACACAACCTGCCTCGAAGTCGAAAGAGGCCATTATCAAGGATGTTGAGACAAGCCTCAGGGCGCTTGAAACCGACTATATAGATGTCATCCAGCTCCATAATCTCACCGGCAAGGATCGGGCATTCATTCCGGAGACGCGAGAGGCCCTCGTCAGGCTGAAAGAGCAGGGAAAGGTGCGTTTCTTCGGGGTGACCACGCATACAAATCAGGCAGAGGTGCTCCATGCACTTGTGGAAGATCGCGACAGGTTCTTCCACACGGCCCTCGTAGCGTACAACTTCAAGAGCGGCAAGGATGTAACGGAGGCGATAGCAAGGGCCGCCCAGGCAAACATCGGGATAATTGCAATGAAAACACAGGCCGGAGGTTATACAACCGGCGCGTTGGGTCCGATCAGCCCCCACCAGGCCGCCCTCAAATGGGCGCTTCAGAATAAGCATATCACCGCCGCAATTCCCGGCATGAGAGACATGGCGGAACTCAGGGAAGACATCGCTGTAATGGGGATGCGTTTCGGGTATCTCGACGGGCTTATCCTGAAACGCTATGGCGCCGCTGTACGGCCTTACTACTGCCACCTCTGCGGAATGTGTGAGAAAACGTGTCCAAGGGGTGTAGAGATCAGTACGATCAACCGTTGCCTTATGTACGCAGAGGCTTACAGGAGCGCTGAACTTGCCCGGTCCACGTACTATGAGATTCCTTCGCGCGTATCCGCTTCTGCTTGCCTCAATTGCACGGACTGTGTGGCAAGCTGTGTCCACGGACTCGATATTCCGGTGAAGATGGAGCGGGCCAGGAAGCTTCTGGCATAGGGAAATAATACACGGTAATTTGTGCCGGACAGGGATGGTGTCAATGGATCGATTTGGTGTGATCTCTGCAATCATCACATGCGTTTTAGTGCTCACATTGTCTGTGCCCGGGCCGGTCTTTGCTGCTGACAGTTCCATCACAAGCGTTCTGCCCGCACGCGGGTTTGCGGAAGACTGGGTCGTGGACGGCAAGGCAACCCTCTACACCAAGGATACCCTGTTCGATCATATAAATGGCGAAGCGGAACTCTATTTCCCCTACGGGTTTGAGCAACTCGCCACGGCCACCTATATAAACAAGAGAGATCAACGGTTGGCGGTCGAGGTAGATGTCTACAGGATGGCCTCTCTGCTTGATGCCTTCGGGATTTACTCCAACTACCGGAGGGCCGATGCGGGAGGGGTTACGATCGGCGCCGAGGGATTTGTCTCTTCGTCTCAGTTGATGTTCTATCAGGACAGGTATTTTGTGAGGCTTCAAGCCGCGGGAACAACGAGCATTGAACAAGACATATTTCTTGCGTGTGGCCGGGCTGTTTCACAGAACCTTCCGCTCAATGCAGGCCGTCCCGGAGAGCTTGAGATTCTCAGGATACCGGGTGTTGTACCGAAGACTGAACGGTATATCGCTCAAAGCCTCCTGGGATATGCATTTTTCCGCAGGGGCATTATAGCCGATGCAATTTTAGAAGGTGAACAGGTGCAGGTCTTCGTGGTGCCTGAGAATTCTCAGGATGCTGCGAGAAAGACATTGGATCACTACCGATCTTACCTGAATTCATCAGGAAAGGGCGTTCACGTGACCGAAGCCCCGGATCGGATCTCTATAGAGGCTGTCGATCCCCTGTACAGGGGTGTGTTCGTGGAGCAGTCAGGCCGTTATATTATCGGTGCTGTGAGAGTGAAAGTGCCTTCCGCGGCGAAGCAACTTGTCGAACAGATGCGGGGACGCCTTGGCGGCGGCTAATGCAGGGAGGGGATTTTATATCATGCCAACGCAGATCAGGATAACGGTGGATAATGTGATAGTGAGGGCCGAACTGTTTGATACAGCATGTGCGAAAGCCATTGTTGAAAGGCTTCCCATTGAGGCAAGCCCTGACGAATGGGGAGATGAATTTTATTTTGAGATACCGGTAACTGTGTCCCTCGATGAAACGGCAACGACAATGGTAAAAGTTGGTGACATCGGATATTGGCCGCCGGGAAAGGCAATGGCCATATTCTTCGGCCCCACGCCGATGAGCGCCGGTTCCGACCCCGTTCCCGCAAGTGCAGTCAATCTTGTAGGGAAAGTGACAGATGATGCGACCCTTTTGAAGAAGGCAAAGCCTGCCGCTGCCATCAGGATTGAAAAAGTAGGGGATAAATAATAATCGTCGTTGGGTATCACCGATGCAAGGAATCATCCAGATAGCCGGTATTATCGATCAGGAAGAAGCTGATATGCTTGTTGACGCAGGCGTCCATCAGATCGGGTTCCCGTTCGGACTTGCCGTTCATAAAGAGGACATCACCGAAGAGGATGCGTCTGAAATCATCCGCCCGCTGAATCCGCGCGGATCCGCCGTATTGATTACCTATTTGAATGAGGCGGAAAAGATCCTGGATTTCTGCAAAAGAATTGGAACCGGCAAGGTACAGTTGCATGGCGATATATCTGTTACAGAGCTTTTCAGACTGAAGGTGCTTGCCCCCGAGCTCATGGTTATTAAAAGTCTCATCGTGAGAGATCATAACCTTTCGGAGCTGGAATCTTCCATTTCCACATACAGTCCTCACGTTGATGCATTTATTACAGATACATACGATCCGATGACCGGCGCATGCGGGGCGACCGGCAAAACCCATAATTGGGATATCAGCCGCAGACTTGTCGATATCTCTCCCAGGCCGGTCATGCTGGCCGGCGGTCTTCATCCGGAGAATGTCCGTAGAGCCATAGCGCATGTGCGTCCCGCCGGTGTGGATGCGCATACGGGTGTAGAGGGCCCCGACGGCAGGAAAAATACTGAGCGTGTTCGGGCATTTGTCATGGAAGCACTATCGGCTTTTTCTGATCTCTGCAACGATGAACTCTTTTTACAGGGTTTTAAGGGGAGAGTGAAACCATGAAACAGTTTACCGTTCGTACCAATGCCAGGGCCGAGATGATCGACATCACCGACCGCATCAGAGCCATGTTGAGAGAAAAAAGGATCAAAAACGGCATCTGTCACGTTTTCGTTCCCCACACCACGGCAGCCGTTACCATCAATGAGAACGCCGATCCGGATGTGCCGCGGGACATCCTGATGGAGCTTGATAAAATTGTTCCGCTCAATGATCACTACCGGCACAGTGAGGGGAATTCAGCAGCGCACATCAAAGCGTCCATGATGGGTGTATCGGAAACGGTGTTTATAGAAGACGGCGAACTGGTCCTCGGTACCTGGCAGTCAATTTTTTTCTGTGAATTTGACGGCCCGCGGACGAGAAAGGTAATTGTCAGGCTGACCCCGCTCGAATGAGAAAAATAATTCCGTTCTCCTTATTCACGAATTAATTTATCTTGTAATTTTCAGAAAAAATCCTTACTATCGATGCAAATTGTCAGGGGAAAGGGGAATGCCATGGAACAACAACTTGATCCCAAACTTCCACTCTTACAGAATGCCGATGTAGAAGATAAAATTGTCCTGTTGCGTGTTGACCATAATGTTGTTAAAAAAGGAGCCATCGAAGACCCGTTCAGAATAGATCAGACCATTGGAACCATCTTCAATATTGTCGAAAGGGGCGGCAGACCGATCATCATGACGCATATCGGAAGGCCGCGGGACAAAGCAGGCAAAATTAAAGTAGATAAATCAACATCGGTGGAACCAATTGCCGAATATCTGGAGCGCAAACTTCATACAAAGATATACTGCCCAACGTTCAGGCCGGAAGGTGATGAAGGAATAAAAAGCATCGACACCTCGATAAATCTTGCCGTAAAAAATCTGAGAGAAAAAAGGATCGGCGCCATATACCTTCCGAATACGAGATGGTTCCAGGGAGAAGAGTCAAAAACGGAGTACAGCGACGACTTCGCACGCCAACTGGCAGGCCTGGCCGATGTCTTCGTGAACGATGCCTTCGGCTCCTGGCAGCCGCACGTCTCCACCTATCATATAACGAAGTATCTCCCATCGTTTGCGGGATATCTCATGCAAAAGGAGATACAGAATCTTTCGCAGGTTCTGCAGCCCGAAAGGCCGTTCATCTCCGTCGTGGCAGGTTCAAAATATAATACAAAGATCGGTCCCCTCAACGAAATCTATAAGAAAGTTGACAAATTGATCCTCGGCGGCATCATTTATAATACCTATCTTTGTGCGAAGTATAATATATCGATCAGCGGTATTGAACAGGAGGATATCGAAGCTGCCGGGAATCTCGTCGAGATGGACAAGAAACAGCACAAAATACTGGAACTTCCGTATGTGTATGAATCGGATACCATGGAAGGAAAGGTTGAGGGGAAATACAGGATCAGGTCGATAAAGGAGTTCAAAAAAGGTGCGAAACTTCCTTATATCCTTGATATTGCAAAAGAATCGTTCGAAGATCCGGAGGTATCAGATACGCTGAACTCAGCAAAAACCATTTTTGTTAATGCTGTTATGGGATATACGCCGTATTTTAACGAAGGCTCTGCGGCCCTCGATAGCAAAATCGATCAGAATGTGGCAGCACATAAACTCTACGGAGGCGGGGATACGCTTCAGGAGTTTAAAAATCTGTGCCCCGGCCTTTATTTATCGACGCTGGATAATTCGAAATACTATTTCTTCACAGGCGGCGGTACGGTGTTAAAGGCCATTGAGGAGGGTTCGCCATACGGCCTCGAGGCGGTGAAAGCACTCGTTGACAACGGCGGAAAAGCTCCGTAAGGATTACAGAATTAAATCCATCTCACGGCGAACTAACATATTCCCCTTTCGATTCACCCAGATAAAGCTTTACTTTTTCCCTTAGCCAGGTGGGCAGTTTTATTCCTAAATCCGATAGACGGGACTCGTATTTCATGAACGATCTTATATGCCGAGAGGTGGTAACAAATATCTTAAAATATACTTGGAGACTCCCCTCAATCTCCTTACGGAGCATCATATCCTTGTTGAGCATGTCTTCTGTCGGGGCGATTACCCGGTAGTTTATGGGACGGCATAGTGATCTGTAAAACACAAAACGCTGCAGAATTGCACTCTCATAATTCTTTTCCCGTATACTTTCTTCAACACGGTTAAGATCAACGTAATCAAGAAGATGGTAGTCAAATTTATCCTTAAGGATTTCCGCGATCATCTCCTCTGCGTTTTTCAGATAGTCGCACACCTCACTGCCGCCGACACATTTTCCGTTACATTGCATGTATTTATTATCACACCGCAGATAAAGGACGACATCTATATCCGAATCTGACTGCGATATGCCGAAATTAACAGAGCCCATAACGTCCATTGCAATATCGGCTTTCAGTTTATCTTCGATCAGATACGTGATATCCTCTAAAGCGTTAAGCCGTTCCTCCGTTTCCTGGGTCTGGAATTTCCTGTAAAACTGCTTTATATCATTATACAATGTGACTTCAGGTATGTGAGAATCCTTAATATCCTTTTCATCATAGTTCTTCCCCGCCTCTAGGGCGTTGTATCTATCCGGGTCTATTATCTCTCTGATTAATTTGCCATTATTGATATGATAGTCGGCAACGTCATAAATCCTCCCGTTATAGAATTTCTTGAATATAATCCCCCGTACCTGCTCAGCCTCTACGTTAATAGAATAATAAAATCCGCCCTCCGCGACATTCCCGGATGTTAAGGTCACCTCTCCGAAATTCGATGGGTTAAGGTACAGGGTATTCTCATCAAGCTGAGCGCCCCAATGTTGATGGATATGGCCCGTCAGGCACATCATCACCGAATTGTCTTCACAGTAACTGCGCAGCGCCGTAGATCCGATCGATCCACCTGAAGTCAATTGATCATGGATTCCGTATGCAGGCTGATGGGTTACAATAATGTGCGGATTTATCGCCTTGAAAAAGTGGTACATCTCATTGTCCCTGTCATGGTACTTCATTTTTTCCTGGGAATGAACGACATACCTTTCAGGGATCCCAGGCGTCCATATGGCCGCTCCGCCATAACCGCAAATCCTCAAATCCTCCAGTTGATACCAATGCAAGTGCAGGTCATGCTCATGCAAAGCCGTATATTTAAGATCCATATCATAATTTCCCGGAAGGCAGAAAACCCGCGATCTCTGTTTCATGGAGATAATGCTTCCTAATACCTTATATTTTTGCTGCATAACCCTGCGGGCTCTGATCGTGTACTCCTGGTATTGGGTTCCTGATTCCTGTATATCGTCGGGAATATCGGGCTTTTCTAAAAGATCATCGACAAAATCCTCAATAAGCATATCTTCCCTTGACATCTTTCGTCTTAACCCATGGAAATATGATTGCAGTTCGTGGTAGCGTATGGAGGTATTCATACTGTAGAAAGGGATATCGATCAGATCACCGGAGATAATATACACATCGGCAAATGTTTCGTTCAGGAGATCATTCAGTTTATCAAAGTCTCCATGGATATCAGCCAGATAAATGATTTTCATATCTTCGTACACCCATACTGTATAATGTCCGTAACCTGCCCCATGTATATATCATATATTACGATAGAGTTCTGTGGTTTTTTTGATTTCCGACAGAGAGGTGTTAATGCAGTATTTTTTGAAGGAATTGGCCCGTAATGGATTCTTCTGCGCGAGCAACCTCTTCAGGGGTGCCGGATGCAACGATCCGGCCTCCGCCGGGACCTCCTTCAGGGCCGAGGTCAATGATGTGGTCGGCGCATTTAATGACATCCATGTTGTGTTCTATAACCACTACGGTGTTGCCCATATCGACCAATCTCAAGAGAACATCCAGCAATTTCTGAATATCCGCCGAGTGGAGGCCTATGGTAGGCTCATCAAGGATATAGAGGGTGTTGCTGTTGCTTCGCTTTCCCAGTTCTCTTGATAATTTTATCCGCTGGGCCTCGCCTCCGGACAGGGTTGTTGCCGACTGCCCTAACCTGATATACCCCAGACCGACATCGAACAGAAGCTGAAGTTTGGATCGTATGGCGGGAATATTATCGAAGAAAGACAATGCCTGGTGAACAGACATATCGAGGACACCCGCTATGTTTTTATCCTTGTATTTGATTTCAAGCGTATCCAGATTAAATCTCTTCCCGCGACAGACGTCACACGTCACGTAGACATCGGGCAGAAAGTGCATTTCTATTTTGATTAAACCATTCCCCTCACAGGCCTCGCATCGACCCCCCTTGACATTAAAACTGAAACGTCCTGGCTTATAGCCCCTGATCCTCGATTCGGGAAGGCCGGTGAAGAGATCCCGAATATGGGAAAAGACGCCGGTGTACGTTACCGGATTTGAACGAGGGGTGCGTCCTATAGGCTGTTGATTCATCATGATGACCCTTTCGATGCCTCCCATGTCTACAATCCGCCGTATCTTTCCCATCCCGCCTTTATTCAGTTCGTATTATCAGTCCACTCATCGCCTCCCCACAAAAAAACAAAAAAACAGCGATTGAAGAAAAATCTCCAACCGCCGGAATGTCAGAAATGGTGCGGGATCGCAATGTCATTAATCTGAATTGTCAATAGAAAAGATTTGACCCTTTTCCCCCCCGATTATTATTTCTTATTTTTTTTGTTTGGATCGATATATCCAACTATGTTAATTTTTTTCTCAATTTCCTTCATATTTCTTCCAGTTACTTTCCTTTCCGTTACGCCGTTATAACCATAGTTAGTTTCCCGAATAGTAATACTTTTATTTTTCCCTTTATTATCAACCTTCTCAACAACAGCAACATGTCCATATGGCCCCTCATTAATGATAGCAGCGGTATTTTTCTTGGGTCGATATGAATTTCTTCTGTCTTCTTTATCTTTTTTACTTGTAAGTCCATGCCCTAAATTTTTAATTTGGCTCTGTGCATATCCTGCACAATTGCCACCATTTGGATCTGAACCAAGTCTCTTAGTAGTTACCTGCGGTTCTTTTTTAGCATTATTTTTCTTATTGTTTTTTCCAAAAGATGGTTGGATCATCATAAAACATATACAAAGCCCTAAAAAAATCGTTAAGAATCTTTTCATTGCGTAGACACCTTTCTCATTTGATTTAGAGGTTAATTTCCTTTTTGATAAGGCATTGCTTGTTTATTGTTCATGGGTATAATAAACGCGGTCTGGTATGTCAAGGAAATCTTGGCCACAAAATGTGGGGTGCGGCACTGATGACCGCACCAGGGATGTATTGCGAGATCCGACCTTATGAGAAATCTGCTTACCTTTTGGTTTTTTCACCCGTCATAAAGGCCGATTCGGCCGTAATTCAGACAGCCCTCTTTCCTGAACGTCTCCAATTATCGATACGTTACGACCAAAGGGTGTATGGGGGCATCCACCTATAAGTTAAGGATTACGGGAAACAGCGTTCACCGCTAGGGCTCACCGGGCCAGACCAGTGCAGAGGCCCGGCAAAGCATCTTTGAGGATATCCGATTCTTTTACAACCGAATCAGGAGTCATCGCTCTTTGCCTTCTTCTGTTTCTTCTGTTCCTGTATCGTTATCGTCTCATCCTGTAATATCCAGCCACGAGCATTCATGCATGCATTAAACAAGTTATCGTTTGTTATTACTGCACTCGATGAAGCGCTGCTACGACCCTCACGAGAATACTCAGAAACTCTTTGCTGAGATTCTTTTAGACAGGCATATCTATCTTTTGCAAAACCTTCAGGGGTAAAGCCTGGCTTGTACCATCTTAGCGTCGGTGTCGGTTTCGGTTTCGGCACACTCGCTATAATAGTCAACACACCAAATAAAACTACAAGTCCCACAATCATCAGGCGAACATAAATCAGTAGACCTTTGTTGATCCTCATTATTCCATCCTCCTTTTTGAAGGTCAATAGTACACAAAATACGGCAACAGTACCAGCAAAAACTGAGAGCATATCCAATACATCAACGGTGCCGTATAAAAAATAAATCATGCCCCTTTTTAGTTCAGAAATTACCTTCCGGTAGATGGGAAGATTCTCATACTGGGCCATTAGTTATGTCTGGTAAAGATCAGGTCCATATTTTCCCCCGCGACCAAGGCTCCGCCCAGCACCCAAAAGAAAATGATCAAAAAACCCAATAACAAAACAACCTATTCGTCACGCACTGGGAGTGCTCGGTGTGTGGAGGCTACGAAATTCCCCTCCCCTTTGCTTGCGTAAAAATTGAAGTTCTCAGCACCGATGGGGAGTTGTTTAGATGCATATACTCTGAAACAGGTAATATCAATCAACTTTGTCGCAATATGTATGCTATATTTAGGATTGCATGGTGTCGGTCGGGATTGATTCGCATCATTCAATGTCGCGAGCTCAGCCTGCGTCGGCATCCGCCAGTCTATATAGCCACCTCCGCGATAATTTTCGCAATAGCCCTTGGCATCACCCCAGTCAATGTCTATACCGTTATCCTTTGCTGCCCACATCAGGTTCGTGCTCGTGTCCAAAACCGTCCCGTTGTCATAGGCGATAAAACTGCCGTCCCTTCTGATTTCACGTGCTTGCTTCTTTGCCTTCTTTGCTGCTTCCATTGCCTTCTTTGCCGCCGCCTTTTCTGCCGCCTTGTCCTCCTCTGACTTATACTCCTGTAACGACCAGCCACGAGCGTTCATACATGCATTATACAAGGTCTCGTTGGTTTGTACCGTACTCGACGAAGCGGCGCTACGACCTTCACGAGAATACTCAGAAACTCTTTGCTGAGATTCTTGCATGCAGGCATAGTTATCTCTGTTATAATCTTGACCTGTTCCGTTTGGTTTGACCCATACATAATCCTTTTTCGGTGGATTCTCCACGCTCGCTATAATAGTCAATACTCCAAATAAACCTACAAGTCCCACAATCAGCATCCGAACATAAATCAGTAGACCTTTGTTGATCCTCATTATTCCATCCTCCTTTTGGAAGTAATCCATAGTACACAAAATGCGGCAACAGTACCCGCAAAAAACGAAAGCATATCCAATACATCAAATGTGCCGTTTAAAAAATAGTTTTTTGTATGATCCAAAATAGGTATATTGTCAAACCAAGATGGGATGAATAGCAGATAAGCTTCCTTGAAATGTTGCCCCAATTCAAAAAAACTTTCTAAAAGAAACCAACCCAGGCAAATAAAGAACTGGGTTTTTCTATTATCTAAAGATATCAATCCCGCTGTTATCAATATGAATGCGAATGGATGGATAAAATCAGGGAGATTGCCTCCGACAATTCTAACGACGTTTACGATATCGTCGGGTAACCGGAGATAAGAGAAATATTTCGGAACAAAATAAACGCGGCCAGGAGAACGGATTATGTAAACTGCAACTCCAAAAAACAATGCCGCCAAACCAATAAAAACTTGAATCTTTTTAATGTTCATTAGAGATTTAATGGTGTGCGCGATCATCTCAAAAAAACCAGACCCCTTCTAATATTGATTGATAAGGCATTGCTTTTTCGCGTTGGGAGTATATGAAGAAAGATCTTGCAAGTCAATTGAATTTTGGCCACAGATTGTTAGGTGTGTTGTCGATGTTTGGGCGTGAATTGTGTTTATTACGAATTGAAGAACTAAACCGCTGCGCGGTAGATTTGGAGCCTTGCATTAGTGACAAATAATGGTTTATAATAGCGTATGTTTTATTATTCTGAAATCACAGGATTTTTATGGGGCATACCCCGGTTGAAACCCCATAGCTATATTTTGTCCCTGCCGCAGCGGCTCCGTTCTTCATGCGTCAATCCAAAATTGTTTTCAATACGTTGAATATTTTCATATTCTTCCGTTGAACAACTTCGGATTGACACTTATTCGAAGTCCTGCATACTTGCCGAGGATGGATGGTTGTGTAGTACAGGAAGCTTTCAATAAAAGGCTCAATGTTCGATTTTTAAAACCACCCATCATGAAAATGCTGAAACACACCTTGTGTTCTTATGGATCAATTAATGTTATAAAATACCTTGGGACGCTGGGGTAAAATGGGAGGAGTGAATCTGTATTTCACCTAATGCCAAGAGATATTCCTGGCCGCAATCTTTACACATCACGCGGGCAAAGTCATTGTGGAGATCGCCGCAATCGAGATAGCGATAGATCACCTGCTCGACATAGGGTCGCCAGAACCCGTACTCCCGTGAGAAATGCTCGTCATAGATATGGGCAAAGGTTTCCAAATAGTCCTCTACACAGCGGTAATAATCGGAAGACTGTGGGTTTCGTGGTCGATAAACAGCGGCAGGGGCGGCCATGACTTATCTCCTTTGCGAAAATCAAACCGCCCTCAACTGTTAACCTTTGCATTTTTTGCTGCCATAAATCTACTGCCAATCAATACCTGCTTTTTTAAGATAGTATTTTGCTGTACCAAACCCTAATTTGGCGGAACTTTTCATATCTTCAATTGCCTGTTGCTCATTACGCAATTTATCTTGCTTTTTACTCAACTGTTCATATGCGAGCGCTCGATTGAAGTATGCAGCACCAAAATTAGGTTTTAACTCAATAGCTCTGTCGAAATTTTCGATTGCTAAAATGCTGTCACCCAAAGTGCGATATGATATTCCGCGACTATTATATGAGAGAACATCTGCTGGGTTTATCTCAATAGCCTTATTGTAATCCTCAATTGCCTTTTGGTAATTGTGTACCAGAGAATACATTAAACCACGGTCTCTATATGCTTGATCATAATCCGGTTTTTTTCGTATTGCTTCACTGAATTGGACTATAGCTTCGGCATATTTTTTAGCAGAAAAGAGACTTTTCCCATTATTATAATAATCACTGGCAGTTAATGCATCATTATTGGGAATACTATTCTTAGTTGTTTCAGTCGATTGATCTGCCGCTGACTGCCAATTCGTGATACCACGCTTTTTAAGATATTGTATTGGTGGACCAGAGCCTAATGCTGCACTTCTTTTCATGTCTTCAATGGCCTTTTGTTCATTGCCAATTTTATCATATGTAAGCCCGCGGTTATAGTATGCAGCACCAAAATTAGGCTTCAGCTTAATAGCCTTGTCGAAATCTTCAATTGCTTTATGGTTGTCACCCAAAGAACGATATGATCTTCCGCGCATATTGTATGAGCTAGCATCTGCTGGGTTTATCTCAATAGCCTTGTTATAATTTTCAATTGCCTGCCGGTGGTTATTAACCAAAGAATACATTAAACCACGATCTCTATATGCTTGATCATAATCAGGTTTTAGTCGTATTGCTTCGCCAAATTTTGCTATAGCTCCGTTGTATTTTTTTGCAGTGTATAGACTATATCCTTTGGCATATAAATCACTAGCAGTTAATCCATCAATCGCCTTGTTATAATCTTTTATTTTAGTAGATTCAGTACGTTGATCTGTTTTGATACTATGTACAGATTCCAGTTCCTTTTTTAGCAATTTAATTTCTTCTGCATATTTATTTGCTAACTTTCGTGTTTCATTTAAGTCATTTACCTTGTCATTGTCTTTTCGCAATTTATCTACTGATAAAGCAACTTCATTTGGGTCAGCGGTAATCTTTGCTTTAAGGAAATAGCTATCTCCATCCCACTTTTCTCTAACTATCTCGGCACTGACAATGCCTGCGGTTAAAACTGTAATCTGGTCTTGCGTCAACTGAAAATTCTTGACTTCTGTTTTACTCTCCAGGTAAGTGCCAAGCTCTTCAAGTAATAACCGCTTTACTTGTTCCATTGCGTTGGCCCGGCAGCTTACCTTGCTATCAATTTCGCTCGCTTGGTAGGTGTATTCCTTGACAAAGGTAACCATACTTGCATTTGCTGTGCTGATAAACAAAAAAAACAAAAACATACAATTGACGAAAGACCTGTATCCGATTCTCATAATGGTGGTCTCCTTTTAATTTGTTTCAGCAACGGTTCATGGCAGAGGGAGCGGCCAAGTCCGCTACCTCCAATTGTTCGGCATATCAATCTATGGAAAAACAACTGCCGCGCTTTGATTTATGATATTGTCCATAAATAAAACGCGACTCTTAATGTTCCAGATTTTTTCGTTATGCTTAGAGTTAATCATAGATGCATTTACCACTGTTCTTATTCACTCCAATTCTTCTCAAAATCGTAATAGGATGGTGCTAAGAAAGTCCCCTGTCCTCCGACATACATAGAAATACCAAGCTGATTAGTAGTATAACCATCAGGTACTTTAGATTTGGGGTTGGGCTTAATTTTTGTCGTTAGAGTATTTATTCCCGCTGATATTCTGTTTGGCTTATAACCAAAAAATCTAGAGGATTTTCTGTCAATTGCCGGTACTACTTTTATAAAGACGTTATCACCATGATCACCTGAATAGTTGTATGTAACCTCAATAACAAGTTCGTTAGATGTTTGCGAAACTACTTTAAAACCTAATATTTTGTTGTCATCAGCAAATGCACTACCAGTAAAAAGAACAATAAAACTAAACAACATAACAACATACTTGAATAATCTAACTTTTCTATCTTTGTAAACTTCTTCCATAATATCCTCCTATGTATTTATGAGTGGTCGGATTTGTTTAGACAGGGAATAGGGATTGTTAAGGGAATAGGGATTGTTAAAGGGTAAACTGCTCTGGCCTTCTGATCATGCAGCAGCCTGTTTCCGCGGTAGCGCTTCGTAGTAAACCATGTCTGGAGTTTTCCTTTCAAAATTTTGATGCCACCTTTTTTCGTTGTAGAAGTTGAAGGAGTCTGCAAATCCTTTCTTCAACATTGGATAAGATATTGCTTTCGGGGGGTTGAAGTATAAGGGTGCCGATTTTGCTTGTCAAGGGATATTTTGCATCCGAATTGCCTCACATTTAATGGTTACCCAAGGAGGTGAATAAAAAGGATCGTTGACTCATAATTCGATGTTACCGAATATCGAATTCGGTGAAATCGGGGGACATTGAAATCGGGGGACATAACACCGATTAAAAGTCAATGATGATTTATCCCGGAGGTTGGAGTTTTTCTTCAACCGCCTTTTTTTTGAAGGCCCGTGAGAGCGGACGAGCAGGTATTTATCGCCCGAGCATGCGGCTGCCCCATATTCTACATTTGTGGGATTGATTGACTAATAGTGATATCGGCAACCGATGACGATGATAGTGTCTTTTTCTATCTTGTAGACTAGGCGATGCTCGTCGTTAATTCGTCGGGACCAGCATCCTGACAGATCAAATCTCAGTTTTTCGGGTTTGCCTATTCCTTCTTCAGGATTCCTCAGCATATCTTTTAATAACATGCGGATACGTTTTACAATTTGTTTATCGTAATCCAGGAACCACTCAAAATCCCTCCAGGCCTCGTCCGTAAACTGAATGGTCATAGATCCTCAACGGGAAAGGCGACCAGCTTTCCTTCCTGAATATTCCTCAATGATTTTTCCAGATGGGCACGGTTGGCAGGTGAACGCAAGAGATACGCGGTCTCCTCCATATTCTGATAGTCTTCCAGGGAAATGAGCACGGCTTGCTCATCGCTTTCGTTATTTACGATAATGGTCGGCTCGGCGTTTTTACATACCTCCCTGATAAGGGCTCGCAGGTTTTTCTTGGCGTTGTTGTATGTTATTGCTTTCATGATGCCTTTATAACATCTATCCGGTCTTTCGGTCAAGCCATCTTTTTTTGGCAAATCGCTGTGCTCTGTTCTTCTCCGCAGTGATCTCGATATAGTGGCGTACATCTTCTCTGTCTCTTAGAAGAAATCGGGGGACATAATAATTAGACTATATAGGGGAAAGCCACTGATTATTTATGGATTTAACGGGCGAGATGGCGCAGACTCTGGAGGGTACAGATTCAGGAATACCTGCCCGCCGCAATCCTTCCCCATGCCTCACGTAAAAGACTGTCTGTAATTTCCGGAAGGCGCCAGAAAAATATTCTTGCTTAAAATTTATAAATGAGATACAATTCACGAAAATGAGATACAAGAGGTGATTTCTATGCCCATCAGTCTCCGGATACCGTCCGACAAGGAAGAGATAATAAAAAAACAGGCTTCTCTGGCAGGCAAAACAAAAACAAAGTTCATCCTGGAGGCCATTGATGATAAATTGGGCATTTCAGGGGATCGCGAACAATTCATTCGTCGTTTCGCAGGCTGGCTAACCTCTGACGAAGCCGATGAACTACGGCGTTCTCTGGATGTCTTCGAGAAGGTCAACGAGGAAGACTGGAAATGAAGCTTGTTCTCGATACGAACATCTACACGGATTATGCCGAGGGCTTACCGGATGTTGTGGAAATATTGGCGATGCACGGCACACAGATATTTATCCCCTCCATTGTACTGGGAGAGCTGCATTATGGATTCATGAAAGGGAGAAATAGGCAGCTCAACGAGGCGAAATTAAATCAATTCATTACCCATTTGAAAGTAAAAATTATTGATGTCGATGACGAGGTTGCCAGGAAATACGCCACTATCATGGTGTCCCTTTCAAAAAAGGGAACAAAAATTCCCATCAACGATGTGTGGATTGCCGCATGCTGCATGAATGCCGGCGGTACGCTCTTTACACGGGATAGGCATTTTGACGCCATTGACCAACTGGACAAGATAGTCCCCTGATACAACGAGTGGTTTTTTAAATTCCGACAGAGAGGTGTTAATGCAGTACTTTTTGCAGGAATTGGCCCGTAAAAGATTCTTCTGCGCGAGCAACCTCTTCAGGGGTGCCGGATGCGACGATTCGGCCTCCGCCAGGCCCCCCTTCAGGGCCGAGGTCAATGATATGGTCGGCACATTTAATGACATCCAGGTTGTGTTCTATAACCACTACGGTGTTACCCATATCGACCAATCTCAAAAGAACATCCAGCAATTTCTGAATATCCGCCGAGTGGAGACCTATGGTAGGCTCATCAAGGATATAGAGGGTGTTGCTGTTGCTTCGCTTTCCCAGTTCTCTTGATAATTTTATCCGCTGGGCCTCACCTCCGGACAGGGTTGTTGCCGACTGCCCTAACCTGATATAACCCAGACCGACATCGAACAGAAGCTGAAGTTTGGATCGTATGGCGGGAATATTATCGAAGAAATACAATGCCTGGCTAACAGACATATCGAGGACACCCGCTATGTTTTTATCCTTGTATTTGATTTCAAGAGTATCCAGATTAAATCTCTTCCCGCGACAGACGTCACACGTCACGTAGACATCGGGCAGAAAGTGCATTTCTATTTTGATTAAGCCGTTTCCCTCACATGCCTCACATCGACCCCCCTTGACATTAAAACTGAAACGGCCGGGCTTATAGCCCCTGATCCTCGATTCGGGAAGGCCGGTGAAGAGATCCCGAATATGGGAAAAGACACCGGTGTACGTTACCGGATTTGAACGGGGTGTGCGTCCTATAGGCTGTTGATTCATCATGATGACCCTTTCGATGCCTCCCATGTCTACAATCCGCCGTATCTTTCCCATCCCGCCCTTATAGTGGTTGAATCTCCGGGCAAGGGCTTTGTAAAGGGTTTCAATGATCATGGTGCTTTTCCCGGAACCGGACACCCCCGTTACCGCGGTAAGAAGTCCTATGGGAATTTTGATGTTTACATTTTTGAGATTATGTTCGCTGGCCCCTTCCAGGAGAATAAACCTCTCTGGTGATGATCTCCGCTTTTCAGGAACGGGAATGGACATTTTCCCCGAGAGATACATTCCTGTCAGTGATGTATCGCTTTTACAGATTTCTTCCGGTGTTCCCTGAAAGACAACTTCACCACCATCGAATCCCGCGCCGGGTCCTATGTCGATAATATAATCGGAAGACATCATCATGGCTGCGTCATGTTCCACAACCAAGACCGTATTCCCCATATCCCGCAGGCGTTTGAGAGTGGAAATGAGTCTGCCGTTATCCCTCTGGTGGAGACCTATTGTCGGTTCATCGAGAACATAAAGAACACCGACGAGCCCTGATCCGATCTGGGTCGCCAGTCTGATGCGCTGACCCTCGCCGCCCGAAAGGCTGCCCGATGAACGATCCAAGCTGAGGTAATCTATGCCTACATCCACGAGGAATTTCAGTCTCTCTCTGATTTCTTTGAGGATTCTTTCTGAAACGAGGACTTCCTGGCGTGACAGAGGTAATGATTCAAAAAATTGTAGGCACTCTTTGATCGACAGCCTGCATAACTCATAGATGTTCTTATCCCCAACGGTGACAGACAGGCTTTCTTTCTTTAAACGTGAACCATGACAGGCAGGACACTCCTGTAAGTTAATATACCGTGCCAGGTCCATTCTTACAGAATTTGAGTTCGTTTCCCGGTAACGCCGGTCAAGCTGGTTAAGGAGCCCCTCAAAAGGCTTGCTGTAGAAAAAACGTCTGCCGCCTCTGTCAAGATAGAACTTGATCATTTCGTTTCCCGAACCATAGAGAAGAACTGTCTGGATCTCTTTCGGCAATTGATTGAAGGGGCAGTTGACATCAAAATGATAATGCTGGGACAGAGCATCCAGCATCTGGAAATGATACGTGGAACTCCGGCCTGCCCATGGGGCGATAGCCCCCTCCCGGATCGAAAGTTCCCGATCGGGAACGACCAGATTTTCGTCGAAGTACATTCTGGTTCCAAGACCGTCACAATCAGGACAGGCGCCGTAAGGGCTGTTAAAGGAAAAATTCCGGGGAGCCAGTTCCGACATGCTGACGCCACAGTCAGGGCAGGCATACTTCTCACTGAAAAGAACTTCTTCTCCCCCTGCAACATCAATACGAACCAGTCCATCGGAAAGGTGTGCGGCAATCTCTAGGGAATCCCTGAGGCGCCTTCTGATCCCTTCCTTTATAAACAACCGGTCAACAACGACATCGATGCTGTGGCGCTTATTTTTGTCCAAATTTATATCATCGCCTATTTCACGGAGTTCTCCATCGATGCGAACCCGGACAAAACCATCCTTTTGCAGTTTCTTCAGTTCTTTTTGAAATTCTCCCTTTTTACCTCTGGCGATGGGGGAGAGGATGCTGATTCTGGTCTTTTCAGGAAAGGCAAGGATGTTGTCAACCATTATGTCGATAGTCTGGGATTTAATCACTCTTCCGCACTGCTGGCAGTGGGGAATTCCAGTTCTTGCGTAAAGAAGGCGCAGGTAGTCGTAGATCTCGGTTACTGTTCCCACGGTAGAACGGGGATTGTGGCTTGCCGTCCTCTGTTCAATGGCAATCGCGGGCGACAGGCCCTCGATGAATTCAACGTCCGGCTTGTCCATCTGACCGATAAATTGCCTGGCATAGGTGGACAGGGACTCCACGTAACGTCTCTGACCCTCGGCATAGATGGTATCAAAGGCGAGGGAGGACTTACCCGATCCGCTGACTCCGGTTATAATAACCAGTTTATCTCGAGGGATATCAATGTTGATATGTTTAAGGTTATGCTGGGAGGCGCCCTTTATTTTTATATAATTCATAATGCCAGGGGTCGGGGATAATAGAGGGGACAGGGATCAGGGGTCAGGAAATACGTCATTTCTAATCCCTGTTCCCTGAGCCCTGATCCCTGCTTTTTAAAGTTTTATCTCGATGAGAGACTTGCTTCTCAACTCTTTAATCCATTCGTCGTACTTCTTATCCATCTTATCTTCCTCAATTTTCGCTTTAATTTCTTCGCGGACGGATTCTATGGGTTTAATGCCTGCGCCTCTTTTATCGAGGGCTTTGATTATATGGAAACCTACAGGTGATTCAACGACCTTGCTGATTCCATCTTTTTTTAAGATAAAGGCAACACTTTCTACAGCGGGAAGCATTAATCCCTTCTCAATAAAACCGATATCACCACCGGTTGCAGCAGCAGGTCCCTGGGAATACTGTGCGGCAAGGAGATCAAATGACTCTCCATTTTGCAGGCGTTTATGTATTGTATCCATTTCCGCTTTGAGTTTTGCCTTAATGTGCGCATCTAAGTTCCTGGGAAACAGAATGAGGATCTGCTTGATCCTGACGGCCTCTTTTCCCTCATAGATTTCCCGGTGTTTGAGGTAATAGTCGCCTATTTCTTCTTCGCTTACGGTAATCTTGGACTTTAGTTCGCGCCTGAGGAGTCGCATTCTCAGGAGGTGCCCCTGGACTTCCTTCTTGTACGCCTCAAGAGTAGTGTTCTCTCCGGCAAGTTCAGAGATCAGGCCGTCCATCTTCATTTTTCTCCGGGCAAGCATTTCATTGATTGATTCCATGACTTCATTGTCTTGGATTACCATCCCGGATTTTTTCGCTTGCTGATCAATCAGGATATTATCGATCAATTTATTCAACATTGTCATTCTGTTTTCGGCTATTACCTTCTGCTTGTCATCGGCCTTGTATGATTCCTCAATCCTTTTCAGGTAGGGTTCAAAGGCGCTCTTTAATTCCGAAAGCGTTATAACCTCGCCATTTACCGTTGCTACGATTCTGTCCATAATTTCGGCATACGCCGAAACGGATAAGAATATCCCCGCTACGATGATGTATGTACATATCTTTAATAGTTTCACATGACCCCTCGTTATTCTGTTCCATGATTGAGCGGAACCGTTTCTTTTTTCAGCAGTTCCTGGTCAATTTTTATTACTGCCTTCGATTTCAAGGACTCAAGCCACAGCACATATGCCTGTTCTTCTTTCTGTTTCCTGAAATCGGTCAGGACTCTTTCTTTAACATCCGCCCACTTTTTCTTGGTCCCTTTGTCAATTTCGATGATCTTTACAATGTGATATCCGTATTGGCTTTTTATAACCGAACTGATTTCGCCGGACCGCTGAGAAAAGATAACAGCATCAATTTCTTCCGGCATGACGCCGGGACCGACAAAACCAAGATCGCCGCCTTTTGCCCCCTCCGGGCCGATAGATTCAAGCGCAGCAACCATATCAAAATTCTCGCCTCTCTTCAACCTATTCAGGATCATTTCCGCTCTCTCCCGCTTGTGGACTACGATCTGGGCCACATGCACCCTTTTCTCCGGGGCGTATATCCCCCTGTGGGTTCTATGGAATTGCCTTGCCTCATTTTCTTTTACGGTAACATTGGCATTCACATCGGATACAATCAGTTTTTCCAGAATCATCCGCTTTCTCAGCTCCTCCTTCCAGATGCCATAGTTAACCCTTTGTGCCGCGAGAACCCTTTCAAAGCCGTCATCCAATAAATAACTTTCCTTGATCTCCTCAATTTTCTTCATCAATTCTGCATCGCTGACGGAGATGGAAAGCTCTCCGGCGCGCAGGAGCATAACCTTTTCATTGATCAGGGCATTTAAAACTTCTTCCTTCAGGCGGTCATAGTCTGCCGGAGTTAACGGTGATTTGTCCATTGATACATTCATCTCTCTCGTGAATCTCTCATTGAATTCACTGATCGAGATTTTCACGCCATCAACAGTCGCCACCGGTCTTGTTGGGGCATTCTCCTGACAGCCGCATACGGTGAAGATATAAAGAGCGCAGAGAAGCTTGAAAAGGATTTTGTTAAATTTGGATCTTTGCAAAAGTACCCTTTTCGTCATTCCCGCGAAAGCGGGAATCCATACACGGTTCTCGCGTAAGCGGGAAACCGCAAAACGAATACTGGATTCCCGTTTGCACGGGAATGACATTTGAGCTCTGGTTAAGGCAGTTTTCCACATAGAATTCATCAATTGCTTAGTTTCTGTAAAAGCTCCTTTGCCTGTCTTGTAATCTCATTTTCCCGGAGGTCGGGCATGAAGATAGTGAGCTTGAAATCCGGTGTAAGCTTCACTCCCTTCACTTTTTTCCGGGATAGCTCGACGATCGTTGACGGATTGACGGGGCTGTTCCGGTGAAAGTCGATGAACAAGTTTTTTCCGTCGTACCCCATCTTTTTCCCTCGTATGACTTTCAGAAGGTTCCTGATGCTGATCACCTCAAAGAGGTTTTCCATCTCGAAGGGGACAAATCCGTAGCAGTCGATAATTTCCTCTCTGATCTTTGACAGTTCTTCATCGGTAGCAGCGATGGATAATCTTTTATACGTTACGAGCCTGCGGTGTACATCAGGCATGTAATCCTCGGGAATGAACGCCGGCAAGCCCAAATGGATTTCCGGTTTTGCCTCATCCTCGGGCATTTTTTCTCCCCTGATTTCTCTGATGGTCCTTTCCATTAGTTCAGTATACAACTCGTATCCTACTGCGGCAATCTGTCCTGACTGGGATGTCCCCAGAATGTTTCCCGCCCCTCGTATTTCCAGATCGTTGGAGGCGATTCTGAATCCCGAACCGGGTTCGGAAAAATCCATTATGACACGAAGCCGCCTTTGAGTATCCTTCGATAACATTGATCCTTTGGGGACCAGGAGGATGGCATTAGCCTCTTCTTTAGACCTGCCGACCCTCCCTCTGATTTGATACAGTTGAGCGAGCCCGAACCGGTCGGCCCGGTTGATGATTATGGTATTGGCTGTTGGAATATCTACACCGGATGCGATTATTGACGTACTAACAAGAACATTGTAATCCCCCCGGATAAATTTTGCCATCGTATTTTCAATATCATTGCCCTTCATACGACCATGAACAATACCAATTTTTGCCTCCGGGACGAGTTTTTCAACCAGCCGCGCCATGGTGTATATGGATTGCACCCGGTCGTGCAGAAAAAAAACCTGGCCTTGCCTGCTGAGTTCCTGCCGAATCGAATCTCTGATTATGTCTTCATTAAATTCAAACACGCAGGTTTTGATAGGAAGCCTGTCCTCCGGGGGGGTATTGATGATCGATAAATCACGGATGCCGACGAGCGACAGATGCAACGTTCTCGGTATGGGTGTTGCCGTCAGGGTGAGGACGTCGACAAGGGTTCTGAGCTTTTTTAGTTTCTCCTTATGGGCGACTCCAAAACGCTGTTCCTCATCGATAATGACAAGCCCCAGGTCTTTGAACTTGATATCACTTTGCAATAGCCGGTGGGTCCCGATCACAATATCCACAGTCCCCCCGTTTATTCCTTCCACAATTTTCTGCTGCTCTGCCCTTGTCTTCAACCGGTTCAGGACTTCAACGCAGACAGGATAGTTGTTTAATCTCCGGGAAAATGTTTGATAGTGCTGTTCCGCTAATATCGTTGTGGGGACAAGAATGCCCACCTGTTTTCCGTCCATTGCCGCCCTGAAAGACGCCCTCAGAGCAACTTCGGTTTTACCGAACCCCGCGTCGCCGCAAACCAGCCTGTCCATAGGCTTGTCATTGCCCATGTCAAGAAGAACATCCTCGATGGATCTGGACTGATCGGGTGTTTCCTCATATTCAAAGGTGGAACAAAATTCATCGTAAGCCCTGTCGGGTTGGGAAAATGAATATCCATCCATCACCTCCCTGGCGGCATAAATAGAAACCAGTTCCTCGGCAACTTCACGGACGGACTTTTTTACCTTCTCTTTTAAGGCTTCCCACGAAGAACCGCCCAGTTTTTCAATCCTCGGCGCGAAGCCCTCCGGGCCGATATACCTCTGGATCTGGTCGAGGCGATCTATCGGTATATAAAGTTTGTCGCCCTCCAGATATTCAAGAAGGAGAAAATCGGTTTCGATTTCACCGATGGAAAGTTTTTTAAGCCCCCGGTACACTCCGATGCCGTGGTCGGTGTGGACCGCATAATCTCCCTCATTTAAATCACCGAACGACTTCAGAAAGAACCCTTCCCTACCGGGTCTTGGTCGCCTTCGGGAGACCTTCCTGCCGAAGACTTCCTCTTCTGTGATTACAATCAGTTTCAAATCAGGCAGCCGGAATCCTCCCGTAATTTTGCCTTCTCTGATAACAAGCCGCCCCTTATCACTATACTGATCGACATCAACTGCGAAAGGAACATTTGACCTGGCGGCAGGGATGTTATATTGTTCCAAGAGGTGGCCTAAACGCTCTACCTCTTCCTGTCCTGTTCCTAAAAATGTTACCAGATTCCCTTCATGAAGCCACAACTTGATTTTCTCTGCGAGGGGTTTCAGGAATCCATCTCCCTCGCCCAATTTCTGCGGTGTTATCGTTGGCTTTACATCCGTGTTCATTTGAGCGTTCACATGAAAAACAGCAGCATTATTGTCGTCATGCCCTTCAGTTCCGATAGGTAAGCCTTCGAGATAAACTTTTCGGAAATCATTACATTTTTGAAGAAGGAGTTCTCTTGCTGAATAACAGGAATCCTTTTCCAAATAAAACTTCTCTTCATTGCGGGCCTTCAGTAAAAATCGATCTGTCTCGTTTTCAATATTCTCCCGAGCCCTTTCGATAGCCGGAAAATCGTCAAAAATGAGGATGCAGTCTTCAGGCATGTAATCAAAGAACGTTCCGAGAACAGGCTGAAAATCTTCTTTTCCTGCCTCTGCCGGAGATCCAGAGGAAATATCTCTGCTTGCCCTCTCGAACGATTCGTAAAACAGCGGCAGGAACAGGGGATTTATCGAAGAAATAAGATCATTTTCGATCACTTCGGTAAGGCGGGTCCTGGTTATCCGGGGCAGTTCCAGTTCGAGGGCGCGATACTTTATATTTACTATGGCCTGTTTTCTCCTGTCTTCAGACAGGATTACATCCCTTGTCGGGGCCAGCGTGAAATCGATCAACTCCCCTGTGGATCTCTGGGACGCGGGGTCAAATTCCCTGATTGATTCCAGTTCGTCCCCGATGAATTCCATTCTGACAGGCCGCAAAGCGGTTGGAGGATATATGTCTATTATATGTCCCCTCAAGCTGAATTGACCCTTTTCATCTACAAGTATTACCCTGTGGTAGCCGCCTGCCGATAATTTCAGAACCAGACCATCCCTGTCTACGGTATCCCCGATGGAAATGACCTCTAAATAATCTTCGAGGACTTCCCTCGGTATGACCTTTTGCATCAGGGCCTTCATGGGAACAATTACTACAGGAAGTTTTTCAATAAGTAAGCGGCTGAGGACCTCTATCCGTGAAAGTTCCACATCCCTTTGAAAGGCTAATATATCCGTCGCAGAGAAATCCCATTGCGGGTACAGGGCAACCTTATTTTCTTCACCAAGAAAAAAAGAAATATCCTGATAGAGATCCTTTGCTTCCTTCTCCGTCGGTGTGATTACGATCAATGTCCTGTTTGTGCGTCGGGAAATTAATGAAAGGAGGAAGGATTTTGCTGAACCGTGAAGACCGCCGACATGTAATTTTTTTTCTCCCCGATTGATCCTGTCGAACAAAGTGATAAAGGGATGACGTTCAATTTTCTCGACAATTTTTCTCACGGACACTGTGCACACATATTCAAGCTCCCTTTCCGCGGAGCGGGGCTTTCCGGCAAGGAAGAAATTGTTTTACATTGCGCCCCTCCAGCCCGCCTATAAGTCGGAGCCTGCGTGATTCGCCTTCGGTCATGCAATAGCAAGCATCCTGTCGAGGGTTTTTTTTGCCGGGATTCTTATCTCTTCAGGCACCTTTATCACGTGTTTCATTTCGAGCAATGCATTCAATATATCTTCGAGGGTAGTACATTTCATAGTCTGACAGATCAAATTATCCGATGCAGGAATAAAAGTCTTATCAGGATTCTGCTTTTTCAACTGATGCATAATTCCCATTTCTGTACCGACAATTATCTCCTTCGCCTCGCATTCTCCGGCATATTTTAGAATCTTTCCCGTACTTCCTACAAAATCGGCCATTGCTAAAACCTCGGCCGTACATTCAGGATGGGCTGCGAAAAGCGCCCCGGGAAATTTCGCTTTCACCTGTCTTACAGAATCCGCCGTAAGAAAGTGATGAACCGGACAGTAGCCGTTCCATGGAATTATTTCCTTATCGGTAAAATGCGCCGTGTAGCGGGCCAGGTTTCCATCGGGCGCCATCATAACCTTCTTACTGCTGAGGGAGTTCACCACGTTTATCGCGTTGGAAGAAGTGCAGCAGATGTCACTGAGGGCTTTGATTTCAGCGGATGAATTGATGTAGGTCACAACCGGTGCATCCGGATGGTCTTTTTTTGCCCTTGACAGGAGACCCGCGTCAATCATGTCTGCGAGGGCACAACCGGCCTCCCGTCTCGGCAGAAGGACAGTCTTGTCCGGGCATAGTATGGAGGCGCTCTCCGCCATGAAATGAACACCCGCGAACACGATAATATCGGCATCTGTTTTGGCGGCCCCCATGCTCAGGGCAAGAGAATCACCAAGAATATCAGCAATATCCTGAATCTCACCCCTCTGATAATAGTGTACCAGAAGGACTGCATTTCTTTCTGCAAGGAGCCGTCTGATCTTTTTCTGCAATGACTCAAAATCCATTAATGTCGACCTCTTTTAAAATCCTCAGTAGCTTAATAAGAACACCTATAATATATACATTTTTTATTCAAGGGTAAATATGCTTACCTTATCCATTGACAAGGGATGGCATTTGGGATAGCTAACCTGACAAACTATTACGGTGTCTCAGAAAATGATCAGTGTTGAAGAAGCGTTATGCCGGATTCTCGAAGTAATTGTTCCCCTGGGGAGAGAGAAGGTCAACATCCTTGATTCCCTTGGGAGAGTTATTGGTGAGGATATCTATGCACGTCGAAACATTCCGCCAAAAGATAACTCCGCAATGGATGGATACGCCCTCCGCTGGGAGGACACCCGTGGGGCTTCAAAAGAAAAGCCCGTTATTCTCAATGTCGTCGAAGACATACCTGCCGGTGCTATTCCCCGAAAGAGTGTTGCTGCCGGCGAGGCATCCAGAATTATGACCGGCGCTCCCTTACCGGCGGGAGCCAATGCAGTGGTGAGAGTAGAGGACACACAGAAGGACGGGCAGAGAGTTACAATATTTGAGGAGGCTGAAAAGGGACAGGATATCAGGTGCGCGGGAGAAGACGTCAGAGAGGGGCATCTCGTCATTTCTCAGGGGGATGTCATCAGACCGGCAGAGGTCGGTATGCTTGCCGCCCTGGGACGTTCCTTTCTCTATGTATACCAGAGACCGTTGGTTGCTGTTATTGCAACCGGTGATGAACTTGTTGATATCGATACGGTACCTTCGCCGTGGCAGATTGTCAGCAGTAACAGCTATTCAACTGCCGCGCAGATTATTGAATGCGGCGGCGCTCCACTGCAAATCGGAATAGCAAAAGATACAAGGGATGATCTCATCGGAAAATTCAGGGAAGCAATGCGGGCTGATATAATTATTTCCTCGGGTGGTGTTTCTGTGGGAGATTATGATCTCGTAAAGGATATCATGAAGGAAGTAGGAAATCAGATGCAATTCTGGCAGGTTGCCATGAGGCCCGGAAAACCCCTTGCCTTCGGCTCCATGGGTGGCATTCCGATATTTGGTCTTCCCGGAAATCCCGTATCCTCTATGGTTTCCTTTGAACAGTTTGTGCGGCCGTCCATACTCAAAATGACGGGCCACAAGAATCTGTTCAGAAGGACTATTAAAGCAACTCTCGAAGAAGACATCACAAAAAAGAAAGGGACGAAACATTTCATCAGGGCCCGGGTTGAATACAGAGAGGGAGAATTTGCCGTGACAACGACAGGAGAACAGGGGTCCGGCATACTGAAGTCAATGGTCAGGGCAAATGGACTGATCGTTCTGCATGAAAATGCAACCTCGGTCAAAAAAGGTGATAAGGTAACGGTGCAGTTGATAGACCGAACCTTCGAACAGACAGCAAAACCTGAATATCTTTAAATACGCGGAAGTGCCAAGGTCACTGGTGGGCCTCCTGGACTTCAAATCCAGTGCGGGGCGCTAAAACCGTCTCGGGTGGGTTCGATTCCCATGCACTTCCGCCAATTTATCTCATTAGTTCAATAACTTATAGTTTCAAGACCGATCCGATGCCGATCCGATAAATGGGTTGGTACATCTGATATAATATTTTAAAAATTTAATATTTTGAACTGTTAGAAAAGTCAAAACAGGTTATCTCTTTCTTCCTTGTTATCCACAAACCGTCAACTTTGATAAAGATACATGCTTTCAATCCGTTATCATTAATGTTACTTTTTTGAAGATTATGATATGAAGGACAGAACTTTGGATCTTTTTTTGTGAGGGGCTTGGTCTGCGTGATAAAGGAAAATTCTGTGGACGGCTTCCTTAACTCACAGAGAAATATGTATGATGTCACCGGAATTCCAGAAACTTGAAACTTCATGAGGTGAAGAAATGGAAAAGACTTCTGATGAGAACAGCTGGGAAATAACAGCTAATCGATACGTTGCTTATTTTGACATTATGGGGTTTAAAGACATGGTAGCAAGATTTTCCCATAATGAAATATATGAAATGATGAAAAAAATTGACAAAGGAATAAAACTTACCACCGGAATAAATTGGGCTAAAAACCCCATAAATCTTATAAAAACTACTACCTATTCTGATAGCATCATTATTTATTCGAAAGATGATAGCTATGATTCACTGGATTCAATAATCAGTACAGTTTCTGCATTGACCAATGAGTTACTTAGCAATGCCATTCCACATAAGGGAGCCATAGCATTCGGGACGATGACAATAGATACTGTTAATTCAATTTTTTTTGGTCGGCCTTTAATTGATGCATATCTCTTGCAAGAAGAATTATATTTTTATGGAATTGTCGCGCATGCAACAATTGAACAGGAAATAGAGAAAAAAAAGGACAGACCAGTATCGTTTGTTATGAAATATTTATGCCATTTTAAGAATGGCAATGCCTTGCATTTAACAATTTCTCCAATGTTTATATTTCCGGCCGTGCCTGAAAATCAAAAAATGACTGATAAACTATTTGCATCATTTGATAAATTAAGGTTTAAAACATCAGGTCACCTTCGAAAATATATAGATAATACCGAATTTTATCTTAATACAGTTAATAAAGAATATATAGCTCAGAGTATGGTAACCCCTGAAATTGGACAATGATCGAATATTTAATAACGAATCGTTCGACCCGTCGTAGCAGGTCAACTCTTTGTTAAAGGACAGTCAATGGGACTCAATGGGGGTCGGACAAAGATAAGTAGTAGGTATCATAAAGAATATGATTAAAAAACGACCCATATTTAGCCTTAAACTGCCCATTTTGGCCACAAAAATACGCTTTCCCAAGATACGATTGCTTGCAGAAAAAAAAATAAGTCACCTAACTCATAAATCCACCGGCCGGAATTCCCCACACGCTTCGTGAGGAATTCCAGCATAGTTACAATTTGATATCTCAATGATGATTTCGGAAATCATATAATTGAAAAATCAAATAATTTGTTTGACAGTGTAAGAGGATTATGTCAAAGTAGCCTCAAAGGTAGCTACATAGAGGTGATAAAATGAAATTTGCAAATGTCAGGGAACTCAAAAATAAGACATCTGAAATCCTCAGACAGGCTGAAAAGGAAGCGGTGATAATTACATCCAGAGGCAAGCCAAGGGCTGTTCTTACCGCAGTTTCGGAAGACGATTTCGAAGACTACCTCCTTGAACGTACTCCCGACCTAATTGATATTCTTGCTGAAGCAAGGGAAGAATATCGCGCCAGGGGCGGTATAACGATGGAGGAATATCTGTCAAAGAGGCAAAAGGAGAGTGGATAGATTCGAGATAATCCTCTCAACAAAAGCATCGAAAGACCTCGATAAGCTGAACGATGTCCTCTGTAGCCGAATCATTAAATCCATAAAGGTGCTCGGTGAAAATCCATTCCCCCGGGGAAAACTAATCAGAAAGATCAGAGCGACGCATTCTGATTATTATCGGTTACGGGTGGACAAGTATAGGATTTTTTACATGATCGAGAGTAATAACGTCATCATCCTCAGGATATTGAGCAAAAAGGACGCTGAGCGAATCATCCGGGGACTTTACTGACGAATTTCCTTCTTAAACACACAGAACCGGGACGTTGTTATTTACGTTGGATTTAGATTGACAAATGTAGAATTCGGAGAATGGCTGTACTAATAAATGTGTCCCACAGTCATCATGTTCAAAATCAAAAAAAATCCCCCGGCAGCTTCTGCAACCGGGGGATTCGTTTTTGATATTAGCAACCTAACTGCTTATAAAAGTCATTTCCCTTGTCATCCACCAGGATAAACGCCGGGAAGTCAACGACCTCAATCTTCCAGACCGCCTCCATACCGAGTTCGGGAAAGTCAATACATTCGACCTTCTTGATGTTTTCCTCAGCCAGAAGTGCGGCCGGGCCGCCGATGGAACCGAGGTAGAAGCCGCCGTGCTTCTTGCACGCGTCCGTCACCTGCTGGCTCCGGTTTCCTTTAGCGATCATGACGAGTGCAGCGCCCTTGGACTGGAGCAGATCGACGTATGAATCCATTCGGCCGGCAGTGGTCGGGCCGAAAGATCCGGAGGGCTTATCCTTCGGCTGCTTGGCCGGGCCGGCATAGTAGATCGGGTGTTTGAGAAGATATTCGGGGACAGGTTTACCTGCGTCGATGATCTCCTTGAACTTGGCGTGGGCAATGTCCCGGCCGACGACGATCGTGCCGGTGAGCATGAGCATTGTAGAGACAGGGTACTTTGTCAATTCAGCCAGGATCTCCTTCATCGGCTTGTTGAGATCGATCTTCACGCCCTGATCATGCTTGCGGCGGTATGCATCGGGGATGAGACGGCCTGGGTTGGTGTCCATTTCCTCGATCCAGATGCCGTCCTTGTTGATCTTTGCCTTGATGTTGCGGTCGGCGGAGCAGGAAACCCCCATCCCGACCGGGCAGGAGGCGCCATGGCGCGGCAGACGAACCACGCGCACATCGTGGGCGAGGTACTTGCCGCCGAACTGGGCGCCGATTCCGAGCTTTTGCGCTGCTTCGATAAGTTTCTTCTCAAGTTCCACGTCACGGAAGGCCTGGCCTTGCTCGTTCCCTTTGGTGGGGAGGGTGTCGAGGTACTTGGCCGAGGCGAGCTTTACGGTCTTCAGGCATCCCTCAGCGCTGGTGCCGCCAATCACAAAGGCTATGTGGTACGGCGGGCAGGCGGCGGTGCCCAGAGACTTCATCTTGTCGACGAGGAAGTTGAAGAGACTGGTTGGGTTCAGGAGCGCCTTGGTCTCCTGGTAGAGATAGCTCTTATTGGCGGAGCCGCCCCCCTTGGCGACGAAGAGGAACTTGTACTCCATTCCCTCGGTGGCGTAGAGGTCGATCTGGGCCGGCATGTTGGTACCGGTGTTGGTCTCCTTGTACATGTCCAGCGCCACGGTCTGAGAATAGCGGAGGTTCTCTTCGGTGTAGGTTTTGTAGACCCCCTTGGAGAGGTACTCTTCATCCTTCGCGCCTGTCCATACCTGCTGCCCCTTTTTGCCTACGATGGTAGCGGTGCCGGTGTCCTGGCAGAGGGGAAGCACGAATTTGGCGGCAACTTCCGCGTTGCGCAGCATGGCGATGGCAACCCCTTTTTCGTTCATGGAGGCCTCCGGGTCGGTGAGGATCTTGGCGACCATCTCATTATGTTCGGGGCGCAAGAGGAACGAAACATCGCGCATCGCCTGGTTGGCGATGAAGGTTAGTGCTGATGGGTCGATCTTCAAAACTTCCTTCCCTTCGAAAGTAGCGACCGATACGCCGTCCTTGCCGAGGAGGCGGTACTTGGTGCTGTCGGGTCCGAGTGGAAACGGATCCTGATACTTGAATTCCGGTGTAGCCATAATATTATTCTCCTTTCATTGCCGGCTTCGGTAAAAGTCCATCTGCGGCGTTGCGCTGTAAGCCGTAACACTTAGTGTTCTGTTCTGTATTCCTCGCGTACCGGCCCTGGCGCGCCTGTCATGTGGAATCTTTCCCTGTTCCGGTTTTATGTGGGGGGACTGTAAGCAAAAAGTACGTTTTGTGTCAAGAAATATTTGACAATTAATTGATTTTCTTTGAAATAATGGAAATCAATGAGTCTATAAGATATATCGATTTCCTTAGCGATTTATACAGGGAGCAGCTTATCCCGGACAATCCCTCCGGCATTGAGGCTTTGAGTAAGCGGGAATGCGCACAAGCCCCCCGGACTTACCGCAATTCTTTCATCATTGAGGAAATTCGCGATAATATTAGGATCAACGGTCTCTCCTTCTGAAGCCGAGCTTTTTTATGAGGAAAGAGTATATAAAAACTTGACAGTAGGGCAGAATATCGTTATAAAATAGATAAAAAGGGCGGCCGAGGTAATAGTCATAAACTTCATATGGACATCCCAGGAAATAACTTAGGAGGTGAGACAAATGACTGTTAAGATTATGATCAAGAGAAAAGTATCCGCGGACAAAGGAGTAAAATTAAAAGATCTAATCATGCAGCTCAGGGCACTTTGTTTAAAACAACCCGGTTATGTATCAGGGGAGTCGTTAAAGAGTGCAGTGAGGCCGGATGAGTATCTGGTTATCAGTACATGGGAAAGCGATAATGCCTGGAAAGCCTGGCTCGGAAGTAAAGAGAGGGCTACGATTCAGGATCAGATTGACACGTTGCTGGGCGCAAAAACGGAATACGAAGTTTATGAATACCGTCCGTAACGGTGGAATGTAAGGGAAATCTCATTTGCTTCCTTTGAGACCTTTAAGTAGTTGATTATCAACCATTACTTAAAGGTCTCATTTGTATACGACCACTTGAACCACGGTGCACGTCCTTTATATTTTAGATATCGATTTTTATTCCTCAAAAGTTTTAACACCACATACCCCTTCCGGAGTTTCTCCTCTATTCCTTTAGATAGATAGTGGACACCAATTATTTAATCGCATCCGAACCATCACAAATTCTCCATTATTAAGGTTACTGGGAAAATTTACAGAAAGGATACAGAAAAAAGTTGACAGAAACATTTTTGGGTGATATGTACCGCGACTGTTCAAGTAGTCCGCAAAACTTTCATCAAACTCTTCATAAACTTAAGAAGAAAGGCAGTAGAAATTTTCGTAGTGGTCAGATGTTTCCCAAGAGAATGTAAGTCTCGTGCAGGTGTTTAGAGTACCCGTGCAGGGATTTTGTTTCTCTATGGTTTCAGGCCGCTCATCAAGTATTATTATTTAGAAATTTCAAGAAGTTAATTATTATAAACTAAAAGGAATGGAGGTTCATAATGAAGATTCACGAATATCAGGCTAAAAGTCTCTTGCGGGCATACAATGTACCCGTACCCAATGGTGATGTCGCTGACACACCTGAGAAGGCTCGAGAAATTGCCAAATCCCTGAACAAGGTGTCTATTGTAAAGGCACAGATTCATGCCGGCGGAAGAGGAAAGGGCGGTGGAGTGAAAATAGCGAAAACTCCTGATGAAGCCTATAACAATGCAAAGGCAATCCTCGGTATGCAGCTGATTACTCACCAGACCGGCCCGGAAGGGATAAAGGTGCAGAAAGTCCTGGTTGAAGAAACATCGAATATCAATAAAGAGCTTTATCTTGGCATGGTAGTGGATCGTGCGCGTGATAAGGAATGTGTCGTTTTCATGGCTTCGGAAGCCGGCGGTATGGATATTGAGGAGGTAGCTAAAAACACTCCTGAAAAAATCATCAAATGCGCCGTTCCCCCCGCAGTTGGATTCAGCCCATTTGAAGCAAGAAAACTGGCCTATGGATTGGGATTGGGTGATAAGGCGCTGAGCGCTCAATTCGCGAATATCGCAAAGGGATTGTATCAGCTCTTTATAGATAAGGATGCTTCTCTCGTAGAGATCAACCCCCTGGTGCTCACGACAGAGGGGAATCTTATTGCCGTCGATGCCAAAATAAACTTTGATGATGACGGACTGTTCCGCAATCCGGACATCAAGGCGCTGAGAGACGAAAATGAAGAAGATCCCCTGGAAGTTATTGCTAAAAATGCAGGCGTAAATTATATCAAGCTTGATGGCAATATAGCGTGTATGGTTAACGGTGCAGGCCTTGCCATGACGACGATGGATCTCATCAAAATGGCGGGCGGCGAACCGGCCAACTTCCTCGATGTCGGTGGAGGAGCCAATCCTGATCAGATTGAGAAAGCCTTTAAGATTCTCACCTCTGATCCTAATGTTAAAGCCATTTTGGTCAATATCTTCGGTGGTATTCTCCGGTGTGACCGCGTGGCGAACGGCATTGTCCAGGCAGCCAAGAACATCGATATGAAACTGCCCATGGTGATCAGACTCCAGGGAACCAATGTTGAAGAAGGCAAGAAAATCCTTAAGGAATCTGGTTTGAAATTCACCGTGGCCGACGGTCTCTATGAAGCGGCTGAAAAGGTTGTTGCATTAATTAAATAACTATTGAATATAAATTATAAAGAAAGGGTGAGTTGAACATGGCAATACTTTTAGATAAAAACTCTCGTGTAGTCGTACAGGGGATTACCGGTTCCGAAGGGACCTTTCATACCCTCGAATCGGTGAAATTCGGAACAAAAGTCGTCGCCGGGGTCACCCCGGGGAAAGGCGGCCAGGAAGTTAGTGGAATTCCCGTTTATAACCGGGTGGCCGATGCGGTAGAAAAACAGGGCGCCAATGTTGCCGCCTTGTACACTCCCGCCGCTTTTTCTGCTGATGCGATTATTGAATCGATCGAAGCAGGGATCGGTCTGGTTGTGTGCATGACGGAAGGTATTCCCGTAACGGATATGATTAAGGTCAAGCAGGTACTGAAGGCATCTAAAGCCCGGATGATCGGTTGCAACTGCCCGGGAATCACGACCCCCGGTGTAGGCAAGATCGGGTTTATGCCGAGCTTCATCCATAAGAAGGGTAATGTCGGCGTGATCTCAAGAAGTGGCACCCTGACCTATGAAGCGATCTGGCAGCTGACGAATCTGGGGATAGGCCAGACCACATCTATCGGTATTGGCGGTGATCCCATTCCCGGTTCAGGTTTTGTTGATCTGCTGGCACTGTACGAGAAAGATCCGGATACAGTCGCTCTCGTCATGATCGGCGAGATCGGTGGCACCGCCGAGGAAGAGGCCGCTGAATTTATCAAATCCAATCTTACCAAGCCGGTCGTATCTTTCATCGCCGGGAGAACCGCCCCTCCGGGGAGAAGAATGGGCCATGCCGGCGCCATCATCTCCGGTGGAAAAGGCACAGCAGACGAAAAATTCAAGGCGCTGGAAGCAGCGGGTGTCATCGTCGAGAAGAACCCGGCTGAAATCGGCAAAAGGATACAGGAAATTCTTGCTAAAAAAAGTAAGGGAAAAAAGTAGGCCGGTAGTTATCGCTTGATAACGGGCATGCATGCAAAGTTATATGCGGATATGAAGTAAATTTTTGGACCTTCAGGAAAACTATAACGTATAATCTTAAGGATATAAGGAGGTCATGATGAAGATTATAAGAGTAGACCATATCGGTGTTGCAGTAAACAGTATTGACGCGGCCCTCAAGTTTTTCTCGGATACATTGGGGTTGAAAGTGGAAGGCAGTGAAACCGTTGCCGAACAGAAGGTAACGACGACTTTTATGCCTGTGGGTGATACGGAGATAGAGCTTTTACAGTCCACCGCCCCGGATGGTCCTATCGCCGGCTTTATTGAAAAGAAGGGAGAGGGTGTCCAGCATGTCGCTTTTGTCGTAGACAACATTGAAGCAGCGTTGAAAGAGCTGGAGGCCAAAGGGGTTCGTCTGATTGACAAGGTGCCCCGTATGGGAGCGGGCGGTAAAAAGATCGCCTTCCTCCATCCGAAGGATACGAATGGTGTTTTAGTGGAACTCTGTCAGAAAATATAACAACTATAAAAAAGAGGAGAGAAGTAATGAGTGAAAAACCTCCAAAAATTCAGGAATTAGAAAGACGTGAAGCCATTGCCATGGCCCA